>JBJTAQ010000068.1:0-1588 GCA_046090945.1 Pirellula sp. | reverse complement strand
CGAACGTTCTGCCACCGGTTCCAAACGTCGCGCTGAGCATGACCGGTATTCGCCTCTTGGATTCAGCAAAATACTCTGCAATCGCTACCAGACAGGACTTGAGGTTCAGCGTATCAATCGCAGTCTCAGGCAGGAGAATATCAGCACCCGCCTCGACCAAATGCGCAACCTGGACCCTGTAGCTTGAAACCATTTCCAGGAAGTTCACGTCACGATTTGCAGCATCCTCGACCTTGGTACTGATCGCAAGCTGCTTGGTCGTCGGACCTATGCTCCCTGCAACATAGCAGCGGCGTGATGGGTCTTTTTTACGCATGCGGTCCACCGCCTTTCGGGCGCAGTCGACGGCCGCGTAATTCAGATCCCTAGTCAACTCCTCAGGAAGTTCCAACTCGGCCATACCTACCGGAGACGCCCCAAACGAATTCGTCTCGATGATATCCGCACCGGCTTCGAGATACTCATAATGAATGTCGCTGATCGCATCCGGGCGAGTGATGCACAGAATGTCGCTGAAGCGGACGAGATCCTTGTGATGGCTCTCGAATTGCTTACCCCGAACCGCGGCTTCGTCTAGCTTCAAGCGCTGAATCATCGTTCCCATCGCGCCGTCGAGGAGATGGATGCGTTGGCGGATCAGATCGTGCAGGTCGTTGCTCATATTTCAAGATCGCTAAATTCAATTAAAAAAAATGGCTGACGGTTCTACCCGCCAGCCAGCTGTTTTGTTGGTGGTTGCATATCTCAACCGCAAAAACTAGGAACTATTCTCCAAAGCTGGGCTTTTGTGCCTTTTCCTTGACCCGATCATTTTTGCCAACAAATTCCAGGATCGCTCGAGTCCCAGCATCGCCAACTCGAGGCTTGGCCAAGCGAAGGATTCGAGTGTACCCGCCTGCCCGGTCCGTAAATCTTGGTGCCACAATATCAAACAGCGCTCGCACGGCGGCCTTGTCTTTGAGAATCGAGAGAACCTTGCGTCGTGCATTAACTCCAGGAGCCTTGGCGTCACACCATTTCTGCCAATCTGAACTTTTACGCCACGTTTTCCAAGCGTCCGAACCACGCTCCGCCTTGGTAGCGAAAGCCTCTGCGGCAGACTCAGCAGCCAACCCCTTCTTGGCGATCGTGATGCATTTCTCGACGATTGGGCGAATTTCCTTGGCTTTCTCCAAGGTGGTCACAATGCGTCCTGGCACCTTTGGCTTGTTCTTGTCCAAATCGCTGTACTCGCGTTCGGTCAGGAAAATAGCTGAAGCAAGGTTGCTAAAAAGAGCTTTGCGGTGCGATGGGCTTCGGCCAAGTACTCGGCCTTTCCTTAGGTGCCTCATAATCGAATCTCAGTCGTCTTGGTATAGCGGATGTTGTAGGATGTTTAATTAACGAATCGACGAAGGAACTCGCATTCCTAAGTGCAATCCAAATGCGGTGAGCTTTTCGCGTACTTCGGTTAAGGTAGTTTCGCCGAAGTTCCGAACTTCGAGCAGTTGATCTTCGGTTCTCTGAACTAAATCACGAACGTATCGAATCCCTTCGCTTTCGAGGCAATTATTAGCTCGAACAGAAAGCTTCAACTCGGAAACGAGCA
>JBJTAQ010000067.1:0-1187 GCA_046090945.1 Pirellula sp. | reverse complement strand
CTGCAGCTCCCAAGAGGGAGGCTTCGGCAACCCGCCCCTTGCGGAATCGATACATGTACCAACCGACGAACAGTGCAATCGGGATCGTGCAAGCGATCGTGAATGTACCCCAAGCACTCCCTTTGATCAGTTCGTACGCTTTTACCGGTATTTGGATGGTTGATGTCCGTGGATAAGAGTCCGCTTCGGGCATCTCGACGATAAAAGCTTCGCTACGCGTCAACTGTGTTCCGCTGGGGTACAAAACCTTCGAACCCGCTGGAACGCGATACATGACAGGTCCGGAGTTTGAAGCCTCCGGAGAGATCGCCTCGGGCGTTTCGATGGTGCTACCGGCGAGCAGCGAAACCCGCTCCCCGCCAAGAGCTTTGACCACCACGACACCGAGGCCTGAAAGGGCAATGATCACGATAAAAAGGATCGCCACCGAGGTCAGCACGCCGAGTTTCGGTCCCAAAAGGGACTTGGCGATGTTGGCCAGCGACTGGCCACGATGTCGCAGGCTGACGGCCAAAACCATGAAATCCTGGACCGCACCAGCCAGGCAAACACCGATGATCAACCAAATCAAACCCGGCATGTAACCGAACTGAACGGCCAAAACCGGACCGATCAAAGGACCAGCCCCGCTGATCGCGGCGAAATGATGGCCGAACAAGATCCAACGATTGGTCGGATGGTAATTTTGTCCGTCATTAAGCTCGTGAGCGGGGGTGGTTCGTGCCGGATCGACCATTGCCACGCGGGCGGAGAGAAACGCACTATAGAAGCGGTAGGCGACCGCCATTGCGGCAAGCACCCCTAGGAGGATTGGCATCGCATGCATAAGTCTCAATGATTCCTTGCGGTTTTATGATTAAAGAAACTTTGCGGGTCGCTTGCTCAGGGACTTCCTGACGCTACAGTATGGGGTCAGCAAAGGCATATCAGCTTAACAATTGCGTTCACTTTTGTGGTGCCTCAACTTGGGAATCTTCGGAATCGTTTCGTGCAAGGGCTTATGCGCTGGAGCGGTTTTGTTGAGTTCATCCTGAGGTTTTGGTGTGAGCAAATAGGCGGAGTGCATCCAAGGCTTGGCAGGTTCGGGCGCCGGGTAGACGTCTGGGCTTGTTGAGCTCGCGGGTGAAGGATCGTGATGTTAGTTGACAGAGGTCGAGCGGCGTGGTCTGCAACCTTTGACTTTCGGG
>JBJTAQ010000066.1:0-5281 GCA_046090945.1 Pirellula sp. | reverse complement strand
CATTCGTGTGGTGACTACCGACACGTTGACAGTAGTTCCCAATGCTCTGTTTACGGGTGATGAGTTGACGGTGGATGCACCCCTAAGCGGTATGGCGATTCGTTCGCCATTGGCTACCTCGATATTCAACATCAGGGAACCAGCACCGATGTTATTAACGATAACATCACCAGGCCCTCGGGTCGAAAGGTTAATCCCTCTGACATTCGAACGAATCGCCATACCGCTTAGGGGTGCATCCACCGTCAACTCATCACCCGTAAACAGAGCATTGGGAACTACTGTCAACGTGTCGGTAGTCACCACACGAATGTCGCCAGTCGTGCTAATGGAGCCTATAGACAGGGCTCCGATGTTGCTGACGGTGATATCGCCACTGAGCGTGCTCAGTTGGCCTACAAGCGTTGCATCGCCAATGTTACCCAAGTCGATGCTACCGTTACCTGAGTTATTTGCGTCGAGCAAAGACACGGCAGTTCGAGTGACGATTCCGCGTGCCGCACGAACTGTCATTTGATTGGCAATCGCACGAATACCAATCTGGCTGACACTGCCACCCAAGGCCTCGAGGGTGATCTGCCCTGAAACCGGCGAGCTAACAAGCGACGAATCCAAGAGTTGAATGTCTCCCGATGTTTGCCCAGCCGTCAGGGCGATCTGGCTACCAAAAGTTTTCAGTTGCGTATCGATATCCCCGGTGATCGACCCGACCCCATCGGTTCCTGATGCTACATCAATCAGATTGGTAGCCGTGATCGAACCCTTCAGAGCGATATCGCCTGCTACCGAGACAAACACCTTGTCCAAGCTCGAAACTTCGCCTAGCAGACTAGCATCCCGACCGGCTGTGACCGAAACCTCGCTTTGCGTTTCCGGAACATTGTCCTCATCAACAATTACTCGACTCGCCTTGCCCAAGATTACGTCGCGATCGGCAGCAATCTTTACTAGGCCATCTGCTAGCAATTGTGCCGGTGCTGGGAGTGTCCCGATCGGAGCCGATTCAGGAACAATACCTTCGACAGTCGAATCACGGCCTGAGGTGATTGTGATTGTACTGTCAAAACCAGTCGCCTTGACGACGCCACGGATTGCTACATCCTGTCCAGCAGCAATCGCGATTGGGCCACCGGAGTTGATCGATGGACCAGCAAATCCGGCTTGTGGCAACGCTGGTCCGGTTTCAAATTCGCGGTTGGTGACCAGATAGGTTTGCGATTGGATGATATCGACCGTTCCCCACCGAGTAACCGACTGCTCCTGCACCGATTTCACATCGACAACATTCGTTGCGAATTTGGGACGCATTCCATAGATATCAACAGGAGATGTGACGTACTGGTAGGAAAGCTGCAGTCGTTGATCTGCAATATCCTTGTATTTCGAATTCCAATTGTAGGTGTAATTATTATAGGTCTCGTAGTATTGCGTCCCGTACCAACGCCACTCGATATCGGTTGCAAAATCGACGCCACCAGAAGCGCTATTCCTGACCTCCAGCCTATCAAGTGCTGGAATATCGCGAAGTTGTGCTTCCCTAGCTCGGCACCCAATGAAATCGTTCGGGTCAGGCCACCAATCTTTTTCGGTAAGGCAGAAACTGTAGCGTACCGTCGAATAGTTCCAAGCAATCGGCTGATTGGGGTCGTTGGAAATACCCTCTGCTAAAGTTCTAGCAAAGCTCCTGTAACCGTCGCCGCTGTAGCCATAATTGCGAACATCGGAGACCGAATAATACATACCAGGCGCTGTATTTCGATCAAATCGGCCATCGATTATGTCAAAGTTCCAATCACCGTTAATATGGCCAAAGAAGTACTCGTCGTTGTTTCCATAGGTCCCTCTTGTACGGATCACCACCTTGGCAGCATGCTTATCCTCTCGCAGTCCAGAGTTTACGGAGCGACTGCTGTGGAACTGCTTTTGGTTGACAATCCTGGATGCATCCAAATAACCCAAAGGTGCATTGATCGATGTGTTGTTCAAATCCGTACCAACCTGAGGGACGCCCGAATTCCAAGCTGGTACGAACGCAGTATTGAGTGTGCGGCTGTCGGTGAGCTCGTACCATTGGAGTCCATTGTCTAAATAGCTAACCGCCCACCGGCTTGGCGAATTATCGTAATCCGTGTACCTGAATAAATCGGCGGTGCTTGCTAAAAGCTCTGACTTGTCTTGAGTATAAAGAACCCGAGCAGAGTCGTAGGTGTTGCCGACATCCTCATTGAAGACCAATGGAGTACCTTGAGACACGGTGCGAAGTATATCTTTCTCTGCTCCAGGTGGCAGATAAACATACTTGTCACTCCAACCTTCGACTGGGATATTCCAAATCGTGCTGTTTGCATAATCTTTGTATGTAATCGTCGGCTGACTCGATCCCGATGTATATTCAAAACTCGTATCCACAGTGCGCAGGGTGTAATTGTTTTCCCAGGCTGGATGCCATGCACTTTGCGTTGGGATACCGTTGATTATTCGACGGGTTACCAGGTTGGCAAAGGTGACGTTGTACAGCGGCATATATCCGACTTGGCTTTCACCAAGCATGAACTTCTCACGAACCGTCTTGGTCGACGCATTGTAGTACCCTAGCTGCGTAAGCGTCACATCCGATGTGTTGAACTCGCTACCTACACGTACGCTTTCGGTACCGACCTGCTCGGTGATGGTGGTTTGCGTAAAGCTCACCACAGGAACCATAACCGTACCAGTTGCAATTTGCCTGGTTCCGGTGACCACGTCGACCGTGCGCTGGGATGTAACGATCACGGGCCGTTTCCTACTAGTACTTCCAACGACGGAGGAAGCACCAAGCACTTCGACGCTTCCCCCAGCGATGATCTCGGAACCACCTTCACTTGTTAGGACAGCCCCATCAATCAG
Source organism: Pirellula sp. (assembly GCA_046090945.1). GTDB lineage: Bacteria > Planctomycetota > Planctomycetia > Pirellulales > Pirellulaceae > JBKCUI01. The sequence continues at coordinate 2,395 of JBJTAQ010000066.1, read as the reverse complement.
GATATTTCCACCTAGTAGTTCAGTAGCATTCAGCGATCCGAACAACCGACTGTCCGACCAGTGCGGATCGACTCCCGAATGTACTCTCAACGCATCCTTAGTTGTTATTGATCCGTAGAGATTGGCCGTCGCGATTGCATTGATGACGATCTTGCCGGAGGACTCGGTATTTAAGATCTGACCATCTAGGTTTAGGGTGTGACCGAGCAAGTGCACGAGCGAGCCACCTTGAATCAGGCCAGGCTCCTGGCCTGGGAGCGATGATCCGATGACCAACGCTCCGCTCGTCCTTAGATCAATCACGCCACCGGTTCCACGCGTATGAATCGAGCCGTTGGCACCTACCATGATCGAACTCGTATCAAAATCGATGCGCTCGATCGCATTGATATTGCCATCGACCAGCACTGGACCACCGGCCACCGATATCGTTTGAACCTCGGCCGTCGTCTTCGAATTCACGATGCGAGTTTGGCCGATGACACCACTCAGTGCCTGTTGCTGCACTGCGGAGAGCCTCAGTTTGCCTCCCTCACTACTTGTCACGGTACCGCCGTGCAATCGAACCAAAGAGCCGTCCTCTAGTAGCGGGTTGCCTTCCGAGTCGACTGCGAACTCAAAGGCATGGACAATTAACCCAAATCCCGTCTCGTCGCTTCCACCCTCAAGCACCAGTTCGTCGGCAGCCTTAATCAATCCGTCTACCAGTAGCAGCTCGTTCGAAGCGACCGTAATGTCGGCACCGACTTGAAGGGCATCAATTACGCCCAGCAACCTAATATCTTGGTCGGCTCGAATGATGATTCTATGCAAGGCATTGAGGCTCTCTCCGATCGCCGAGACCGTCGAGACAGCACTCTTGTTGTTCATGCTAAAGCTGACATCGCTGGTCCCACCCGTCACTTGGATGTCGATGGTGCCGGTTGCCATCAACGAGCCACCGACGGTCTGTTGAGATCCCCCAATCGCTGCAAGCCCACCCATGGAGAAAGTATCGATCACATGAATCAGAATATCTGCTGAGGTTCCAAGGTACTCTGCTGGCATCGCATCGGCTCGGGTACCAGCTAACAACGCACCCGTAATATTCAAACTCTTGCTGCGCAGGTCAATTCGGGAGTTTGCAGCACTCGTCGCAATGACCGAACCGGCTCCGATCTCGATATAGCCTCCGACATCGAACTCGATCAGATCCGGCGCAGTTACAACGGCACCTAGCTGGACCGGAACGCCAGAATCTGTCGAACTGGACTTGCTGAATATGACGTCGGTACCGCTGAATCGCAGCTTGCGGCCAGACTGTCGACTTTCAATAGTGGAGTTGTAGATCTCTGCGATTCCTGCGTGAATCAAGACCGATCCTTCGACCCGCACATCCGCTTGCACGGTCGCCGTCTGCGTAGCCTCGATCGTCAGTGCGTAGTCGCTTGCCGATTGGCCTGCATAGGTGCTATGAACGACCCCTTGGATGTCAACCCGATTCCCCTTGAGCACTACCGGCGCAACCGCTTGGATTTGCCCGGACTCCTTCGCCAGCGTCAGCTTGCCGTCCGTCGCTTGAATCTCAAGTCTAGACAGTCCGTTGCTGCCTGCACCCATCACGCCATTGACAAACACATCGTTCTTGCCGGTGATGAGTATCTTGCCTCCACCACCGGTGGATTTGAACCGACTGGTCCCATCGATCTGGACACTTATTTGGTTCGGCTCAGCCACTTGGCCAGATTCGATTACGATGTCATGGTTCGCAGTCAAGTTGCCGCGAATTCGCATCGATTGCTTCGAGTTCAGGTAGATGTCCGATCCAACACCGTTAGCGATAATGTCGCCTCGGATATCGCCATAAACCCCAGCGTTGAATCCAATCGAACCGTCGATCGTTTCGAGCACCCCGGTCGGTCCAAGTTCGATGTCGGTGCCATCTGGCGATACACCACTGTATAAAAGGATCGCATCGTAAGCGTAGACCTTACCTTCAATGCGAAGCTTGCCGTTGGGGCCCAAAGGTGACCCGACGCTGACCACTGACCCAGGCTTCGACGCGTCAATCGCATAGAATGGCTCGCCACTGATAGCCCCATCCGTCGTATCGAAACCTAAAGCTTGGAACAAGCCGCTCGCATCCTCAGAAGTACCTTGATTTAGCCTCAAGGCATACGGGGATGAAAGGACTAGCTTTCCGTTGCGTAACGAAATCTTAAGATCCGGGTCCAGAATCGCTGTCGTTGGATCGTCTGCGATTTCAGTAAATGGCTCCGACACTAGATACCTTGGATTGTCCGATTCGAGAATCGTGTAGACACCGGACATCAGTGCCTCTCTCAGGTCTGCGACAAGGTCAGCAATTCCTGAATTGTTCGCAGCCGCCAACGCGGTGAGGGTCGCTGTTCCGCGA
>JBJTAQ010000065.1:0-6009 GCA_046090945.1 Pirellula sp. | reverse complement strand
GTGGCCCGTGGGCCAAGCACGATACCGTACCCTCCAGATTCATTCGCAGGTTTAATGACTAGTTCATCGATATGATCCAGAACGTATTGTCGTTCTTTCGGATCGGCACACATATAGGTTGGGACGTTCGGTAGGATAATCGTTTCGCCCAAATAGTACTCGATCATTTTTGGTACGTAGGCGTAAACGGCTTTGTCGTCAGCCACTCCAGTGCCCGGAGCATTCACCAAGGCAACGCGACCTTGGCGATAAACCTCCATCAGACCGCGAACGCCTAAGGTGGAATCAGGTCGAAGAACATTTGGATCCAGAAAGTCGTCGTCGATTCGGCGATAGATCACATCGACACGTTTCAAGCCACGAGTCGTACGCATCCAGACATACCCATCGCTGACGACCAAGTCTGAACCTTGGACCAGTTCAACACCCATTTGCTGAGCAAGGAAACAGTGCTCAAAGTAAGCTGAGTTATAGACTCCCGGGGTCAATACCACGACATTCGGATCTCGAGCTGTCGTTGGGGCGACAAACAGAAGCATTTTCAGCAGCTGTTCGGGATAAGTTTCTACCGGAAGGATGTTCCTACCTTCAAAAAGCTGTGGAAATGAACGCTTCATCACCTCGCGATTCTCGATAACGTACGATACTCCGGACGGGCATCGCAGGTTGTCTTCCAGTACGTAGACTTGGCCATCTGCTCCTCGGACCAAGTCTGTGCCAGTGATGTGGCACCAAATTCCCTTCGAGGGATTCATGCCATGAAGTTGTTTGAGGTAACCTTTGCTCGACTCAATCATGTACTCAGGCATGACGCCTTGTCGAATAATGTTGTGGTCATGATACATGTCATCGATGAACATGTTCAGCGCTCGAATACGCTGCTTGAGACCGAGTTCGATGGTCTTCCATTCGGACTCGTGGATCACTCGAGGGATCAAATCGAAGGGCCAGATTTTTTCGGTACCTGCCGCATGTCCGTAGACATTGAAGGTAATCCCCATGTTGAGAAGTTCGTGGTCTGCTGCACGTTGACGTTTCTGCAGATCGCCAGAGGGTAATGATGCGATTCGATCGGCTAGGAATTCAACCCCAGTTCGGGGCAGCCCATCCGAGTCGAACATCTCATCATAAAACCCGTTACTATCATACCGGTTGGTCTGTTGCATCTCTCACCGCCTTGCCCGAATACATAGCTTGCTTGACGGCATTCCTGCCCGGTTCGTTAGCATTTGGGCAATACTAACGGATTGGCAACACCGAATATATAAGGCAATTTCGAAAATCAAATCCGCGCTGGTGCCATCGACGCAAATAACGCGCCAAAGCGGCAAAAATGGGGTTTTCAGCTGCTAATTGCCTTTGCAAAGCGTTGGATTTGCTAAATCCGTTGGAGAGATGGGGGCGACAGCGCACGGAGGCGTTAGGCAATACGCAGTCCCATCGTTTGTTTGATCGAATTGAGCAGCTCGACAGCGTGCTGGATTTCAGCCTTCTGCCGCTCTGGCTCCTGGGGGATTTCCCGCTCGATCGTCAAAGGCCCGCTGTAGCCGATTTCCTTAAGCGTTTGCAGATAGAGCCCGATGTTGACTTGGCCTTTGCCCAAAGGGACCTCTGCTCCCCAGGTTTTCCCAGGTTGATCGCTCCAGGTGGCGTCTTTGCAGTGTACGCTGCGCACGTATTTACCAACTTTACGCAACGCTTCAATGGGTTCACCAGTCCCGTAAAGAATCATATTCGCAGGATCGAAATTGATGAAGAGATTCGAGCGTTGAGTGTCACCGATAAACTGGAGTAGTGCATCGGCGGTCTCTTGTCCTGTTTCCAAGTGGATGGCTTGTTCGTTCTTGGCGGCGTGGTCGCAGAGATTCCGGGTAACTTCGATCACATCCGCATAGTCTTTACTTTTGGTGTCGTGAGGGACTACACCTATGTGAAGGCCGACAACGTCACACCCGAGCAATCGGGCGAAATCGGCGATCTCCTTCATTTCTTTAAGGCGTGCGGCACGAGTTTCTGCGGGCACCAAACCGATCGTCCGTTCTACGGTTGGAATGTCCGCGTAGCTTTCGCCGTCGAATCCTCCGAACACACAAGTCAATTCGATACCATAATCGTCGAGTTTCTTGAGGAAGGCTTCGGCGGCCGTTGGCGTACGGCCTGACGCATGAGGCGTGTGCAACTGAATCGAGGGGATACCCAACTCCCGCGCGACATCTAAGTGAACCCCTAGCCCAGCATCGATGCTGGTGAAGACGCCGATCGACCAAGGTGCTAACGGCATGTTGGAAACCTTTCAGAAACAAACAAGAAAGCGTGAGTAGATTACAACGGGAGAAGATTATGGAGTATGGATTGACTCTAAAGCATCCGAGAGCGAGCCATAGCGTCTTCGGCCATCCGGATGTAACTGGTGTCACCAGTGCCGGCGTAGGCTCGTTGGTAGGTAACACTCAGGAGAGTGAAGTTAAAGCCTTCGGTAGGCTCGATCTGACATGCAAGTTCCGCGTGCTCGACGGCACGTTGGTGCTCGCCCAAACTCGTAAAAATCCTAGCAAGGGCCAAATGGCTAAGCACATGCTCGGGAGATTCCTCAAGGATGCTCAGCAATAGATCTCTAGCTTGTTCGGATTGACCCGAGTCTTTGAGCTTTTCGGCTTGGCTATAGCGTTCGTTGACGGTGCTCATGGAGCCTCTTCAATTCATCATGTGCGGATCGGATCCCCGGATTTCAACGTGCAGAGCATCCTTGCTAATATTGTAACGATATTGGAACCAGTTTGGGAATCGGATTCAAGCCATAACCGATGGGTTGGCTATAGCGGCCTGGGCGTTAAACGGTAATATTTTCCGGTCGTACGCAGGGCGAGGTTCCTCTGCGACCGAATCCACACCGCTGTTCAGAACGAAGGCTTGTAACTGTCATGCAAATTTGGCCCGCAATCGACTTGCTCGGAGGCAAATGCGTTCGGCTCAGGCAAGGAGATTACTCAAGAAATACCGTTTTCAGCGAATACCCCTGCCAAGTCGCCCAAAATTGGTTCCAGGCAGGGGCACAGTTCCTGCATTGCGTGGATTTGGACGGGGCAAAATCCGGCAGCATCATCAACCACGAAGCCATCAAGCGTATCATGGAGGTAGCCCAAGGCAAAACGGTGCAACTCGGAGGAGGGGTTCGAAACGAGGACTCCATTCGAAGGCTCTTGGATTTAGGTCTTTCCAGGCTCATCGTTGGGACCGCAGCTCTGAAGGATCCCCGCTGGTTTGGATCCATGTGCACCGAATTCCCAGGCAAACTTGTCCTGGGCGTAGATGCCAAATCCGGATTGGTGGCCACCGAGGGCTGGCTCGATGTTTCCAAGACCCCTGCGGCCGAATTGATCGAAAAGGTGGCAAGTTTTACCGACCAATGTGCAGCGGTCGTTTACACCGATATCGAAAAAGATGGCATGATGGAGGGCCCCAATTTTCAAAGTCTAGCGGAAATACAGAAAGCCTCCCCCTTCCCCGTGATCGCCTCGGGCGGAGTCACTACGTTGGACGATTTGAAGCGACTGGTCGATCAAGGAACCCATGGTGCGATTGTCGGCAGGGCTCTGTATGAGGGGTCGATTTGCCTTCAAGACGCCCTCAGGATTAGCTAATCCAATACTTGCAAAAACATTTTCTGTGAGGAATCCCCTAAGGCTTGTTTTGACGAATCGATGCACGGTACACTAGGGGGATAGGTGCTCGTTTGGCACTTAGTGGGAGTGCTTACAAAGCACAGGCGGTCCCGCGTTTTTTCCAATGGAAGATCGCTCCTTGAATTCAGCAGGAGCGTTTAAGACAACCTGGAGTTCGTCGAATGAAAAAAGTTGAAGCTGTTGTTCGCCACTTCAAACTTGAAGACGTCAAAAACGCGCTGACCGAGCGGGGGATTCACGGCATGACTGTTACGGAAGTCCGAGGCTTCGGACGTCAAAAGGGTCATACCGAAATCTATCGTGGTACAGAGTACGCAGTGGATTTTGTGCCGAAGGTCAAGATTGAGGTAGTTTGCTCTGATTCCAATCTTCAGTCGGTGATCGATATGATCGTCAAGACCGCACAGACCGGGCAGATCGGAGATGGAAAGATCTTCGTATCGAACCTGGACAATGCGATTCGCATCCGAACTGGGGAGCAGGGAGAAGACGCGCTGTAGCGATTGTTCTTGCCCTTCTTCATTCGTCGAATAAGACTTGTCCTCTCTACATCCCCAAGTCCTTGAGTCGAGGCAACAACTCGCCGAAGCACGGCTCAAATCGGCGAACTTGCACGCGTCTGGAAATACCGGACCCCAAGTTTGTTTTGCCTGGGCCGATTCAGTCGATGCGATCGTGCGTCGACTGATCGCTGTGGCTTGCGAAGAAGAAGGGGTCGATCCATCTAGGTTCGCGTTTTTGGCGCTGGGGGGCTACGGTCGTCGAGACCTCGCCCCCTACTCCGACTTGGATTTGATGCTGCTTCATAGCAATTTGCCCGAGAAAACTTTGCAAGGGCTCGCGCGTAAAGCGTCCCAAATGATCGGGGACACTGGATTTCAACTCGGTTTCTCGGTTCGGACCCCTTTTCAATGCCGACAGCTAGCTTGGACCGACGCGCAGATTCTTACTTCGCTTGTCGAGATGCGATTGGTCTACGGTTCCGAGTCTCTGTTCAATTCTTTTGAGAACTCTTTTCGCAATGGCGCAAAGATGCGATGGCGATCTTTGGCCGAAATGATTGAGAAGGAGCGACTCGAGGAACGCCAAAAGTACGGAGAAACGGAATTCCTGCTTCACCCAAACGTCAAGCGATCGCGAGGCTGTTTGCGAGATGTTCAAATTGTTCGCTGGATCGGATTCGTCTGCTTTGGCGAAAAAAATCCTGAGCAACTAAAAGACATGGCGCTGCTGTCTGAAGAAGATTATGCGCCGATACGAGACGGGTACGCTTACCTATTAAGATTGAGGAATCAACTGCATTTTATGGCGGGCCGTGCACTCGATTCGCTGGACCGATCCAAACAGATGGAATTGGCAAAATGGATGGGATTCCAAGGTCGCGAAGGGGTCTTGCCCGTCGAAGAATTCATGACCCAATTCTTTGAACTCACGAGCGAACTGCGGTACAGTTCGGCTAACTTTGTGGGAATGGCTCGCTCACGCTTGACTCCATTCGGATTTCTCTACCGCTTCCTAAGCCTCTCGGCCGGAAAAGACCTGCGCCTTGGACTCAAAGAGGTTTGGGCCACTCGACGTGGCCTGCAGCGAATCAAGGATGATCCAGGTATGGTGCTCGAACTCATGCAGATTGCCAACCGGCACCAACGTCGCATCGAGCACAAGACCTGGCGAACGATCCGCAAAGGGATGCTCAATCGGATCGATAAACCTGTAGGGGCCGAAGCCATCAGCCGATTTCTTGGACTCATGAGCACCCCAGGTAGACTCGGCGAAATACTTCGCCGTTTGCACGAACTACGAGTCCTTGAGCAAATCATTCCCGCAGTCCGACACACGCGTTCACTCCTTCAATTCAACGAGTACCACAAGTACACCGTCGATGCCCACTGCATCAAAAGTGTCGAATGTGTTGAAGAGTTCTCGAAAAGAGAGGACTTCTTAGGGGGGCTCTATCGCAAGTCCAAACAGAAACTGATCCTGCATCTATCCCTGCTCCTGCACGATCTGGGTAAAGGATATGTCGAGGATCATTCCGAGGTAGGTCGAAGGATTGCACAACAAACATCGCAAATTCTGCAGTTGTCCGAAGCCGATACGGAATTGATCTGCTTTCTGGTCCATCAGCACCTGATCATGACCCATACGGCATTTCGATTCGATCTGACTCAGCCGTCAACCATCATCAAGTTTGCGCAACAAGTCGGATCGCTCGAACGATTGCAATTGCTGACCCTGCTATCCTGTGCGGATTTGGCAGCGGTCGGTCCTGGAGCGCTCAACGATTGGAAGCTGAACCTGATCCATCAACTCTATGATGCGACTG
>JBJTAQ010000064.1:0-5414 GCA_046090945.1 Pirellula sp. | reverse complement strand
CCTGCCAAGCCGTTTGCATCCAATCGTGCTCCTTGTGGCTGTGACTCTCATGCTTATGGCGGATCGGGCGCTGCTGGCGAATCGGGCTAGGGGCAGTGAAGACTCAGTCGAGGAGGATGCATTCGAGGCGGCCGCGAGAATCCTGGAGAACAAGTGCCTGAGTTGCCATGCGGGCACGAAACCAAAGGGTGGACTCAGTTTAGAGAGCCTCGAAAGTCTGCTTCGCGGCGGTGAGAGTGGTCCGGCGATTCTCCCCGATAAACCTGACGAGAGTCTGCTGATTGACTACTTGGTCGGCAATCCGCCTGAAATGCCCAAGAGCGGTAACCCTCTTTCGGCCGATGAGGTATCGGCATTAAAAAATTGGATTGCCCAGGGTGCCAAGTGGCCTAAGGATCGGAAACTTGAGGATCGCCATATCCCAGATGCCCAGTGGTGGTCTTTAAAGCCCTTGGTGCGTCCCGATATTCCCGAAGTCGATCCAAAAGCATTCCACATCGCCAACCCAATCGATGCGTTTGTGGTTGCCAAACTACAGCAGAACGGACTCCCTCAATCGATCTGTTCCGACCGACGCACTTTGATTCGGAGGCTTTCGTTCGATTTGATCGGTTTGCCCCCAACACCCGAGCAAATTAGCGCGTTCGTCAATGACCCCAGGAGCGATGAACAAGCTTACAGCGATCTAGTGGACCAACTGCTTGAATCCCCTCGATACGGTGAACGTTGGGCTCGACACTGGCTCGATGTGGTTCACTTCGGCGAAACCCATGGCTACGACAAGGATAAACTTCGACCTAACGCGTGGCCTTATCGCGATTATGTGATCCGAGCATTCAACGACGACAAGCCTTACAGTCGCTTCATCGAAGAGCAGCTTGCAGGCGACCTTCTCTATCCAGATACCGCGGATGGGATCGAGGCCCTCGGATTTATCTCGGCGGGGCCATGGGATTTCATCGGGCATGCCGAGGTCCCCGAGAGCAAGATCGACGGCAAGGTCGCCAGGCATTTGGATCGAGATGACATGGTCGCCACCGCAATTGGAACCTTCAACAGCTTAACCGTCGGCTGCGCCCAGTGCCACAACCATAAATTCGATCCGATTCCCCAGAAGGATTACTATCGTCTGCAAGCGGTCTTCGCAGCCGTCGATCGGGCCGATCAGTTTTATGATCGCGATCCGCAGGTCGCCGCCAAACGCAGAGAGTTAGATCAGCAGATCGCGGTGATTTCCAAAGAACTCGAGCAGATCGAGCAGTTGGTCAAGGAACGTGGTGGCAAGCCGCTTGCGGAACTCGATCGACGCATTGCCGAAGCGAACAAGGCGGCCAGCGGTAACGAGTTGCCCGAGTTTGGTTACCACAGCCAGATCGAGAATCGCGACGATGCCGCCAAATGGGTTCAGATCGATCTAGGTGAATCCAAACCCATCGATGCGGTAGAACTCGTCGGTTGTCATGATACTTTTAACAACATCGGTGCTGGCTTTGGTTTTCCCGTTCGGTTTCTTATTCAGGCTTGCGACGACCCCGCATTCGAGACAGGAGTCGTGACGATTGTCGATCGCACGGTAGAGGATTTCCCAAACCCAGGCGTAATGCCTCAGCGTTTTGAGGTCAAATCAAACACTACGGGATCGAGGCAATTCGCTAGGTACGTTCGAGTGACGGCAACGAAACTTGTACATAGGTTACCGACCGACTTCATTTTCGCGTTGGCCGAGTTGTCTGTGTATAGCCCCGAAGGCCGAAATATCGCAACGGGGGCTGTGGTTACCTCTCTTGATTCGATCGAGGCCGCTCCACGTTGGCAGCGAAGAAATTTGGTCGACGCTTACTATTATGGCAAAGCCAAACTGTCGGATCAGGACTTGAGGTCGCTGCAAGAGGAACGCGGCAATTTGATCGAAACCCTTTTGGATGCAGAGCTAAAGTCCAAGCAAGCCGATCTGCTCAAGCGCATGGAGCAAGCCAAGAGGCTTCGTAGCGATTTACCGCCGCAGCAGGTCGCTTACGTTGGGATGGTTCACAACGGAAGTGGGGCATTCGCGGGAACCGGAGCATCCGGTGGCAAGCCCCGTTCGATTCATGTGCTCGATCGAGGTAATGTGACGCAACCCAAAGAGGAGGTCAGTCCTGGTGCTTTGTCTTGCTTGGAGGAGCTGAGTCCTTGGTTCGAGTTACCCCAGGGGCATACTGAGTCGCAAAGGCGTGCGGCGCTGGCAAGGTGGATCTCAGACAAACGGAATCCGCTGACTTGGAGGAGCATTGTCAATCGCGTTTGGCAGTACCATTTCGGGCGAGGGATTGTCCAGACGCCCAACGATCTTGGTAGGATGGGAGCAGAACCGACCCACCCGGAGTTATTGGATTGGTTGGCAGTCGAGTTTCGGGATCACGGAGAATCGCTCAAACGGTTGCATCGATGGATCGTCACAAGCCACACGTACCGACAGGTTTCAAGCATCGAATCGATAGGGGGGGCTACAAGCCCGGAATCGATCGACGTCGACAACCGGTTTTTATGGAGAGCGAACCGTCGACGTTTGGAGGCCGAAGCTATCCGCGACGTGGTCTTGCAAGTTTCCGGAAAGTTGGATTTGGCGATGGGTGGGCCTAGTTTCCAAGACTTTGTCATCGAGTACCCGGAGCATTCTCCCCATTATCAATACCATTTATACGATCCCGAAGATCCTCGATCCCATCGTCGCAGCGTTTACCGGTTCCTGGTCCGCTCCCAACCACAGCCGTTTATGACAACGCTCGATTGTGCCGATCCATCGATGCGTGTTGACAAGCGGAACGAGTCGCTCAGCCCTCTACAAGCGCTGGCATTGTTGAACAACGGTTTCATGATTTCGATGAGCGGGCACTTCGCGAAACGACTTGAAAAGGAAGGGACTGACATTCCGTCTCGGACCGAGCGGATGTACCAACTGGCGTTCGGTCGCTCCCCGAATTCAGCAGAGCAACTGGCCTTTGAGCAGTACATCGCCCAGTATGGGCTAGAGAACGCCTGCAGATTGATTTTCAATCTCAATGAGTTCTCGTTCATCGATTAGCGGGGAGCTATTATGAACATGAATTATCGCAAGAATCGATCGAGCCAGCCACGTGATGCAGCGGGTGTTTTTTCAAGACGCCGAATGCTCGAATCGCTTGGTCATGGTTTTGGTGGTTTGGCTTTGGGAGCCATGCTCGATCAGGAGTTTGGGTTTTGCAATGAAGGAGTAGGCATAGGAGCCAGCTTAGGTCGGTTGCATCATGCGCCCAAGGCCAAGCGGGTCGTACAATTGTTCATGGCAGGGGCAGCAAGCCATATCGATCTTTTTGATTTCAAGCCTGAGTTGGTCAAGCGTCATGGCCAAGACAGCGATTTTGGTGAACCGGTAGAAGCATTCCAAAACGGACTTGGTCCTTGGCTCAAACCCGTGTGGGAATTCAAACCCTTTGGGGCTTGTGGCAGGCTGCTAAGTGAACCGGTTTGGGAGTTAGGGAAGGTTGCCGATGAGTTGGCCTTTGTGCATAACGTCGTGGGCAAGACCGGGGTGCACAGCCAAGCCACGTTGCTGCATGCGACAGGTTTCCAATTACCTGGCTTTCCAGGCATGGGAGCTTGGGTCAGCTACGGACTTGGAAGCATGAACGATAATCTACCGACCTTTGTGGTTTTCCCCGATCATCGAGGATTGGCAAGCAATGGAACAAAGAATTGGGACAGCGCCTTCTTGCCTGCGCAGCATAGCGGAACGGTGATCTACCCCGGAACCGATAATCCGATTGCAGACTTGAAGCCCCATAAATCTGGAGCTTACATTTCAAGTTCGAGCGAAACGGCGGGGCAATCGCTTTTGGCTTTGTTAAATCGTGAGCATGCCAAGGATCGTTTAGGGGACGCACGACTCGAATCGCGGATTCGAAGTTATGAGCTAGCAGCCCGCATGCAATTGGCCGCGCCCGAGGCTATCGATTTTTCCAAAGAGCCAGAGCACATTTTGAAGCTTTACGGTTTGGATCAGATTCCAACGGCGTTTGATAAAGAGATCAATCCTCTGGAGGAGACGGTCCATTTTTCCCGGAAATGCTTGGCCGCTCGACGGTTGCTCGAACGAGGCGTTCGGTTCATTCAGATTTGGTCTGGAAACGACAATGGCTTTCCGCGGCGCAACTGGGATTCGCATGAAGATATCCAGCGTGACCACGGGCCGCTGGCGACCGGGATGGCCCGAGGCGCGGCAGCTTTGATCCAGGATCTCAAGCAGCGAGGGATGCTCGATGACACCATCATCTTGTGGACCACGGAGTTCGGCAGGATGCCAAGTTCACAAGGTGGCAAGGGGCGTGATCACAATCCCTATTGCTTAACCAATTGGTTATGCGGAGGTGGTATACGAGGTGGTATCAGTTATGGACCGAGCGACGCGTTTGGCTATAAGCCCCTCGATCGAGAGCATCCCACGCAGGTCTACGATGTCCACGCGACGATCCTGCATCTTCTGGGGATCGACCACACGCGACTGACGGTACGCCACAACGGAATCGACCGAAGGTTGACCGATGTGCATGGTCAAGTGATTCAAGAGTTGATCGTCTAGCCGGCCGTGACGCCCGTTAGGATTTGGTTATTTTCCACCAAGCCGGTTTTTTTCTGTGTCTGCAGCCATTCTGGCGGTTCTAGCGAAATTGTTTCAACCTTCTTTACCGACGATAGTGGTAATCTAAACTTGGATGGAAAGCCCCAATAAAACGGTTATGGAAACGAAATCGATGGTCCTTGTCGGCCACCGACCGTGGCGGAGCATTGCATAAGAATAAGTAATGGCGTGGCTTTCTGGATATTGGTCTTTCGGGGGTAGTCTGTGGGTTGCGTGTGGCGTTATTTGGGGGGCGAGTCGGCGTTGATTAGGTTCTTGGGGTCGATTCGGTGATTCGTCGAATATTTGCGAGGAATGTTGGGCTTTCGACGGTTTTGAAGCTCAGCGTGTTTCTTTTGCAATTTGCGATGCTGCCTGTGTTGGTAAAGGCGTTGGGGCGTGAGGAATATGGAGTTTGGGTCACGCTTCAGTCGCTTGTGATTTGGGTTGCTTTGCTGGAGTTGGGTTTGGGCAAGGGGTTGCGGACGAAGGTGATTGAGAGTTTGAATCAGGGGGGCAACGAGTCTGCACGTCAATACATCTCTTCATCTCTTTTTGGGCAACTAGTGCTCTGGGGTGGGATGGCTTGTTTGTTGTTCGTGATCGTTTTCTTTGGTGAGTTTCCTTGGGCGCAGTGGTTTCGTAGCAACAGTACCGATCGACAGATTGGTTTAGCGGTTTTGTTTAGTTTTCTCTGTTTTTTGCTGACGCAAATATCTGGTGTAATCCATGCAGTGTTGTATGCCAAGCATTGGAATGCGGCGACGGCATTGGTCGG
>JBJTAQ010000063.1:0-2077 GCA_046090945.1 Pirellula sp. | reverse complement strand
CGAGAAGCTCTACCCGACTTCGCCATGGGTCCGCAGGTAGCGATGGATCGAAAAAATCGACACCTAAAAAACATAGCGGATTCCATTACCATTTTAACCCTTAGCCGGGCAGATTCGTTAGAATAACGCGTCGCCCGCGGGGTATCTCGAAGAGCACAAGCAACCTTAAACTTAACTTTTCCATTTCCACTCGGAGTCACTATGCCGTCGCGATTTCGCTCGTCTCCAACACGCTTGCTCGCTTTTAGAATCCTAGCCCTTGCTTTGGCAACCCTCTGGTTTTCGCCCCTTGCAATCGCTCAAGAGCCGGCGGCAGAAGCTCCCCAAACGGCTTCCAAAGGAAATGTCCTAGAGCAATTCTGGGTGGGACTAGGTCCGATGTATTTCGTGATCTTTTTGATCATGTCGATGATCCTCGTAGCTCTTGTGGTGCGAGCGATCTTGGCCGTCCAAAAAGCGAACTTTGTCCCCGAAGATTTGGTCCAAGGAATTGAAGCGAGTCTTGCCGAAAACAACCCACAAGCAGCAGCCGAATTGGTCAAAGCCGACGAGAGCTTTCTCGGCAATCTACTCAATGCGGGGCTTGGGCAACTGACCAAGGGCAAGGAGGCGGTTCTCGAAGCGATGCAAGCGGCAGGCGATTCGGAGACGATGAGAGTCGAACAATTGATCGGCTACATCGCCTTGATTGGGAATATCGCTCCGATGGTCGGACTACTCGGTACTGTGCAAGGGATGGTGAAATCGTTCGGCGTTATCGCAAGCAGCCCGCAAACACCCAAACCGAGCGCTCTTGCCGGTGGTATTGAGCAGGCCCTCTATACAACGCTTGTCGGGCTTTGGCTCGCGATCCCTGCGATTGTGATTTACAACATCTTGCGAAACATCGTTCAAAAACAAATCTTTCACGCAGGAACCAAGAGCGAAGAACTGATCGAAAAATTCCAAGAGATTGCTAAGTAGTAGAAACTCGCGATGGCACTAAAACGCAAGTTCGATACCAAGGCGGCCGAAGGCGACATGACATCCATGATCGACATGGTATTCCAGTTGATCATTTTTTTCATGGTCCTCATCAACTTCTCCCAGGATGATCAAAACCAAGCGATCAAGCTACCTTCGAGCGAGTTGGCCAAGCCGGCCGAAGCGCCGCTTGAGAATCCGATCGTTCTGAATTTGGCGTTCAACGGAAACGTCTATGTAGGTCCCGAAACAGCGACCATCGCCGGTTTGAGACCTCTGCTAGAACTGGAAGCCAAGGTTCTGACGGCCAAAGGCAAGAGCGCCAAAGATGCTAACATCATCATTCGTGCCGACGGAAATACAGCCGGTGGGATGGTGCAGGAGTTGATCAAGAAGTGCCAAGAGTCCGGCTACGAAAAGTTCGCCCTAAGAGCCAAAGAAGAGATTGGTCAGTAAGATCATGAAGTTCAAATCCAGAAGCAATGAAAAGGCCGAAATGCAGCTCACTTCGATGATCGATATCATCTTTTTGCTGCTGATTTTCTTCGTGATGACTTTCCGAATCGCCGCTCAAGAAGGAGACTTCAATATCCGCATGCCCATCGGTGGCGGAAGTGGCGCTGCCGATACCACCAATTTACCCATCAAGTTGCGGTTGCGTTCCAATACCGATGGAGAACTCGTCGATATCGTAGTCGATGATACTCGATCGTTCGGCAACGACTTCGGCAAGCTCCGCGCGTTCATTCTGCAGCAGACCGGTGGCAGTGCACCCCCAAACCCAGAGGATGGTCCAGAAGTGGAACTCGATTTGGACTACAATCTTCGCTACTCCCACGTCATCTCTGCCATATCGGCTGTGACCGGACAAAGGCAGGGTGACAAGATCGAGCGATTGGTTGAGAGAATCAAGTTCGCTCCACCGCGCAAGCCGCAGTAGTTATCTTGCGCCATCTAGTTTTGGCAAAAAAATGTAGGGCAAAAAAATAAAAACCCTCGCCGGCCGCTCCATCTTTCTGCCATCCCATCTTTCTGCCATCCCATCTTTCTGCCATCCCATCTTTCTGCCATCCCATCTTTCTGCCATCCCATCTTTCTGCCATCCCATCTTTCT
>JBJTAQ010000062.1:0-1046 GCA_046090945.1 Pirellula sp. | reverse complement strand
TCAGCGTCTCCAAACCGTACCCGCTCCTTCTGAATACGATATCGATCATAAAGGGATCCTACCCTATTTAGACCCTCTGCCACGCTTCGAAGCATCCCAGCCGGCAAACATCTTGCGCATCTTTGAACGTGGCGGCCGCTTTCGATCCGAAATCGGTATTCCGGAACGTCTCGAAGAACCCGGTCGGCCTCGTGAAAGACTCAGTAACCGCGGGTTGGGAACCGAGAACCGTACCGATCCTGTGATGGTCGGCCTGCAAAAGACTCGCCTCTTGGATCCAACTCTCAACTTTTTAGGGACCAACGATCACCCAGGTGACTACCGATCCAGCGGATGCAGCGCCTGCCACGTAGTCTACGCGAACGACCGATCGGAAATGGCATCGGGCCCCTTTGCCAAATACGGCAATCGCGGATTGGCAGCAGCGGAAAAGGATGATTGGGTGAAATTCATCGACCCGACGATTCCCAAGGATGAACCGGGGCACCCGATCCAACACATGTTCACCAATAGCATTCCGACCAGCCAATGCATGGTTTGCCATATCCACCCGGGTACGACGGTGATCAACACGTATCTAGGCTTTATGTGGTGGGATAACGAAACCGACGGCCAATGCATGTATCCTAAAACTCAGAAAAACCCGACCGCTGAGGAAATGATCGAAGCCTCGTGGTCAAACCCTGAGGAGTCCGCAGCCCGTGGCCTTTGGGGCGACCCTGAGTTCCTCGCCCGTGTCAGCGAACTCAATCCAGCGCTCAAGCATACGCAATTCGCCGACTTTCACGGCCACGGTTGGGTCTTCCGTGCCGTGTTCAAAAAGGATCGCCAAGGCAATTTGCTAGATCACGTAGGCAACCAGGTCGAAGATCCATCGACGACAAAACTCATGGCCGCCATGGAACCGTCCGATGAGTTCGAAAAGATCCACGGCAAGCAGCGCGATGGGGTCCCTGTCCATATGATGGATATCCACACGGAAAAGGGGATGCACTGCGTCGACTGCCACTTCTATCAAGACGGACACGGGGACACTAAGCTCTACG
>JBJTAQ010000061.1:0-9254 GCA_046090945.1 Pirellula sp. | reverse complement strand
GCTGCTGAATCTGCCGATTCAGCGATACTTCTTGCACAGCGAATCATCCGCAGCTCCTGGGAGATCACAAAGACCAGTTGGCTAGCAGGGGTTTGTAGCATCGCAGCGGTATGTTCCGAAGAGTTCACCCGCACGTTTTGCCAATCCGACTCGCCCGCTTGGATCCAAGGCAAAAAGAGCTCTATTTCACGGTTGATGCTCGCAAAGGATTCGGCTCGAACCGAGGCGGTCTCGTCCCCGGAATCCAACGAGTAAGGCGAGCGAAAAATCCATCCTTTGGATCCATGCATCATACTGCGAATCCATTGCAATCGGGCTTGAAGTCGGTCATGGTCGGCCAGAGGCCACGGGGTCCGTCCCAGGGACTCGGCAGTTGTCACACGTTGCGCGAGCCATTCATTCGATAGTTGCGTCCAAAGCGATGTCATCGGAGCATTGCGGCCAGCCATGGGTCGCAAGTCAGCTTGCATAATCGATGTGGCTTCCTTGGATGAACGAACCGAGGTGGCCAATGGCATTGGGGTGGCAAGCCAATCGCTCAGTTGGCTGTACGATCCGTACAGCTCCCAAGCTTCACCGACCATGGGTCGAGACAATGCCTGAGGAAAACGGGTCATCATTGCCACTCGCCTTTGCGACGGATCGATTTGGTTTTGATTCAGCGCCAATCCTAGAAGCCATGCGCTGACGTGCGCGTAACGGTCTGACTGGTCTTCGGTGGGTACGACCATCGGAGGAGGCGCGATGACTGCCATCGACGTCTCGATCGATTGCTGGGCGATGAGTTCGTCGGAAGCATTTCGGGTGATCACTCCATTGAATCCCAACGTTTGAAGATAAGCTAAACTTTCACCCTGATGTTGGATCCAGCGAGGAACGGTTTGTTGGATGCGACGGAGTCGCTCGCCCGGCGGCTCCAAAGCAGCAGCTTCAAGCCTCGTGAGACCCTCTTCTCCAACGCTTCCTGGCGCGATCATCCCTTCGATGCTCAAATCGTCCACCTGAAGCTTGGTCGTTCCCGGAACTCCGTAAACGCTCAGCAATACAGCGTCGATGTAGGGATCTCTCAGATCGATATCTGGGCCGAAGAGCCGCCTAAGGAACCTTTGACGATCCTCGACCAGATTCAGCACATCGCTCATCGCGGAGGTCGACCATCGGCCGGCTCCATCGCTCGGAGAGCCAAAGATAACCTCCGTCAGGGCAGCATGAGTTGCCGGATGCCGAGCGCGCGGGAAGACCACCCTCATTCCGATTCTCATCCCCGACTGTGCGCTGCGAATGCGAACCGATGCGTTGAGCTCCGGGATGATCGCACAGGGTTCAATCGGGGTGATCAGATAGATGAAGCTACCGTTGCCATGAGTGAATTCAATCGTCTCGACCCCCGGCTCACGGCGATCCACCGGCCGCATCAGAGTCCGAGCGTCATCGCGCCAAAGCGAAAATCGCGGAACACCTTGGTCAAAGCTGTCCAAAAGTTGTGCTCGGGCTAAATCGCTAAGATTGGCCGTCAGAATCGCCGTTGCAATCGCTGTCAAAATCAACCGGAACATCCAAGTTCGTTCGATCGTCAGGGACGACGAGGATCTCAGGGTCCAATTAGCCGAACTAAACGGACTGCGGTCGAACTTTGCTCGATAAAAATGCTGGACCGGCTCAAGAAGCATCGAGAAGGGCTCGCAGGGGGTGTTTCATTGACGCAAGTATCGCTTCTATCAAGACTTGCGGAAATTCTCCAGGGGAATTCCGGTCCCCAGAGTGCACGCAAAAGGGTTCCGGTGGTTCCGGATGAAGCAGTTGTGCGGGTTGTATAAATTCTTGACTGGCAAGGATTTACGAAGCATCCTAATCCAGCAACCGAGAGGCTTCGGACGCCAAAGCTAGCAACTTTAGTTTTTTTCCAATTGCTTGAAAGTTAGGAATGAACACCAACGCAACTACCCCGGAAATGCCCACTTTGGAACTCCCCGCTGAACTGATGGAACTGCAGTCGGCGATTGACGGCCTTTCAACCGACGCGAAACTTGTGCTCCAACCTCTGTTGCAGCGAGTCGTCGAGAGCACCAATCGTCGCCGAAAAATCCTTCAAATGGTCCAAGAGTCGATCGGCCAACTGAGACTCGACATGAAATACCTAGTGTTTGATTTGGAAGCCACTCGCCGTGAGCGGGACCAGCTTCAGCGTCAGGTTTCTGAGTCCTTCGACGACGAGTTCGGCACCGAGGATGCCTAGGGCAATCTCCGCGATCGGGTAAATAATCCCTAAGATTCCATTTGGCATCGATCCTTCTTGTTTGCCCGGAGTGAGGTTTTTGCTTACTCTGAAGGTGTCGTGGCTTGGCGCCAGGACGGTTTTTACAACCCAGGGTACCACCAACCATAAAGATTCGATTTGGCCATGGAGTTTACGCCCAGAACCCTTACCCAACGCTGCATCGATCTGGATCTGGCTACGCCGGCCCAAATCGATCGACTTTGGGGTGAATTGCGGACCGAGCAGGTCAGTCTCGATACCATCAAATCGCAATTGCTTCGCAAAGGGATCATCACCAACTTCCAACTCGAGCGGATGCTTACCGGCGAGCGTCTCGGTTACTACTACGGACCTTATAAAGTCCTGTACATGATCGGTGCCGGTACGTTCGCGCGGGTTTTCCGAGCCGTTCACCGCGAGACCGGCAAAGTGGTAGCTGTCAAGGTTTTGCGGCGCAGGCACCGGGACCAAGTCGCCCAGATCGAACAGTTTCTTCGCGAAGGCCGCATGGGGCTAGAGCTTCGACATCCGAACATCGTGACGATCTACGACATCGTCAACGACCCACGTGCCCCCTACTTGGTGATGGAGTTTGTCGAGGGTGAAACCCTGCGCGAGATCATCAAAATTCGTGGCACCTTTGAACCGATCCATGCGCTGAAAATCATGCATGATATCTGTTCGGGTCTAGACTTTGCTTTTCAAAAAGGGATCACTCACCGCGACTTGAAGCTATCCAACGTGCTAGTCCATTCCAGTGGCCGTTGCAAGCTGGTGGACTTTGGTCTTGCGGCTCTTGCCGATACATCATCCCCTGAAGCAATCGCGGACTGCCCTAGTGCTCGCGCTATCGATTATGCTGCGTTGGAACGGGGCACAGCGGTCCGCAAGGGGGATCATCGAAGCGATATCTATTTCGTCGGCTGTATTTTCTACCATATTGTTTCAGGTCGCCCGCCTTTGATCGAAACCCGGGATCGTCTGATGCGGTTGAACATCACACGCTTCGTCGAGATCCCGTCACTTTACGAAATTGCTCCAGGGATGCCCGATAGCATTTATGCGATCTGCAGCAAGGCGATGGAGTTTAGCCCCGAGAAGCGCTACCAGAACCCCGGACAAGTCTTATACGATGTCGAAAGCGCCCTGAAGAAACTCCAACGAGAGCTTGATAATCCAGAGCAACCTAAATCCGGTTCAAATTCCAATCAAGTTACATCCGCCGAGCCGCAAGAGCCAGAGGATGTTCTCGAGGGGCAAGGGAAAACGGTACTGGTGGTCGAAAATCGAGCGGAGCTCCAAGACCTGCTTCGAGAGAAACTCAAGAAGCGGGGTTACCGCGTTCTAGTTTACAGCGATCCCGAAAGGGCTTTGGCGAAATTCTCTCCCGATGAAGCCAATCCAGCCAACTGCTTGATCCTCAGCGCGACCAATCTGGGCAATGATGCCCTCGATGCATTCAACAAGTTCGTTGCCGATGAGCATACCAAGCACATACCGGCTATACTCTTGGTAGATCCAAAACAACAGCACATCGTCCGAGGTGCGAACACTTCGGATCGCCATGTCCTGGTTCCCATGCCGCTGAAGGTTCGTGAATTGCGCGAAACTTTGGTCTTCCTGACCAACAAGTCTGCCGATACCGCACCGCAGCAATAATCTCGATTGCATCCCGGTGGTTTTATGCGACACACACTCCTGGTGCTGGCTTGTCTTTTAACCCTTCTGGCAGGTCCGAATAGGACTTCAGGGCTCCATGCCCAGGATGCTCATCCCAGTGCCGAAGATACCATAGCCGACTGGCTGCCGGATACCACGGTCATCTTCGGACGAATCTCCCCGGTGAGCCAATGGCTAGACCATCCGCTCCGAGAGGGCTTGGTCCAGAGGGAAAGCTTCAAAAAGTTATGGAGAAGCCCCCAAGCACTGCAACTGCGAAGCGGCATTACAGTGGCCGAATTGGCCTTGGGACTCAAACTCGATCAACTTGCCAAAGACCTGACCGAGCAAGGTGTGTATGTCGCTGTCGATGGCCAGACCCAAGGTGTCGCGTTGCTCCTCCATACCCAAAGCGAGCAATGGCTCGGTGACTACATCGATAAAGCTTTGGAATTCCTAAAGAGAGATGCCAAGTCCAAGGGTAATCCCGATCCGATTCAATCGGCGCAATACCGAGGTACCACGGGTTACAAATTTCAAAATGTGGTTTTTGGTGCGATAGGTCCTTGGATGATCGTTACCAACCAAGGCGATCTAGCCAAGGCCATTATCGACCACCAAGTCGACAAGCATCGAGGGCTCAGCCAAGCCCGTTGGTATCAAGAGGCTCGACAAGGTCTCGCGCAGCAAGCCGCCGCACCAGGGGCTGAGTTCTGGATCGATATGGTGTCGCTTCGCGAAAAAATGAGCAACAACGATCTGTTTCGGGGGCAGGCCAAGGATTTCGGTGCGGAACTCATCCTCGGTGGTATTCTGAGTGTGATGGCCAATGCCGAATCGATGCGAGCCTCGCTGTCGATGGACTCAAAAGGCCTCGCATTGGAATTCCAAACTCCATCCAAGCCCCAGTGGTACGGACAAGCCCGCGAGCATTATGTCGGCCCCGAGGCAAAAGGAACCGCGCCAAATTGGCCCAAAGTCCCAGGCTCCATCGCAACCCTCTCGACCTATCGCAATATCGCTGAAATGTGGCTCCGCGCCGGAGACCTCTTCGACCAAAACGTCAACGAACAATTGGCACAAGCCGACAACACCCTGACGACCATCTTCGCAGGCAAGGATTTCGGGACCGATATCCTCGGAGCCATCGAGCCACAGATCCAAGTCTTTGCTGCACAGCCTAGCTTCGCATCCGATGAGCTCAAACCATCCATTCAATTGCCAAGTTTCGGGATGATCACCAAGCTGCGAGATCCAGCCAAACTACAGCGGGAGTTCAAACGCACCTTCCAAAGCTTCATCGGATTCCTGAATGTCGCTGGTGCTCAAGAAGGCCAGCCACAGCTCGAACTCGACACCCTCGAGCAGAACGGAGCGGCGATCTACACAGCCAAGTACATCCTCGATGAAGATCGAAAGTATCCCGACGGCCTTCCTATCCAATTTAATTTTCAACCTACCCTGGCCTTCCTCGATGACCGAATGATCCTGTGCTCCTCGGTCGAAAACGCCAAAGCCCTACTGGACAACAACCACAAGGATTCAAGCCAGTCCGATGGCAAGTTTCAGACCTGGTTCGAGGCCGATGCACGGGCCATCGAGCGGGTTTTGTTGACCAATAGCAATCCGATCATCGCTCAGAACATGCTCGAAAAAGGTCATTCCCGCCTGGAAGCCAAACGGGAATTTGACACCTTGATTCTGATCCTAGGACTGGTCCAAAAACTGAGCATGACCATGGAATTCCAGGACCAAGCCCGCTTGGGCGTGCGATTGGAAGCCAATCTTCAGGACTGATCGGACTGATCGGACTGATCGGACTGATCGGACTGATCGGAACTAGATTTTTGGATTCTTTTTGGGTGTTGTGGAATATACTAAAGTCCGTGTTGACGACCTGACCTAGACTAGACTCTGATACTAGGGTTGTGCCCACACTGTTCGGACCCATCCAGCTATGAAAAAATTTCATCGATATCCCCGATTTTCGCCCTGCTTGGCGTTGGCTCTGGTGGCTTGCCCATGGGTGCTGGACCAAAGCGTCCAAGCTCAATGTTGCTGGGGAAGTAAACCTCAGGCGCCCTACCCGGTTGGTAGCCCCTATCCTGTGGCAATTCCGGCTCAAACGGGCAATTATTCGGCTGGCCGCCCGATGATTCCGGTCACGCCCATCACTCCTTCGAACGGAGCGATGACCAGCTACTACGGAAACTATGGGATGGTTCCTCCAACGACAGGCAATATCCTGCCCAATGGGTTCCCGCAAACCGTCGCAGCAGCCATGCCGACGGCAGCCTACGACACCCAGTGGCAACGTACGCCGGTGACTTACTATCGCCCTGTGACTCAGTTCGATCCGAATTATGGAACGACCGTCACATCGCTTCAACCTTGTACATCGTATCAATACCAAGCTCAACGGGTTCCGTTGGTTGCTCCAACGCCCGTCGGTGGGGTTTATGCGCAAGCGTCCAACCAGTGGCCTGCGATCAACCAACCGGGCTATTACCCGACCGGCGCCGCCAATGCGTATGCGATGAGCCCTGTTGCTACGGCAGCAGCAACGAGTGTATTGCCTGCCTCCACAACTCCGGTTTACCCTCAAGTCCAGTATTTGCCTGCCACCGGAACCGTGCCTACCAGTTCCCCAAACGCTCCTGTAGCTGGGGTCGCATCGAGCGCGGTTTATTACGGCAATCCTGCGGTAGCAACGACACAGCCCCTAGCAGCCAATTGTCCAGGTGGAGTTTGCCCCCCGAATCTTACACCTCCGAATATCCCAGGTGCATCATCGATCACACCGATGGGCCCGGTAACCTATCTGCCTGCGAACGGCGCGGGAACTCAGAACGGTGTCGTACCAGCGGGTCTCTCGCAACCGAGTTCGATTCCAAGTGCGACCAGCGGTCTGGTTCTACCCCCAAGCAGCGCGACGCTCGATCCAGCTTCGGCCGTCGCACCTTCGTTGCCACCACCTCCAACTACACCGTCGACCCCCAACACGTCGTTGATGCCCAGCAGCACGACCGCCCCTAGTACCTCTTCGGCTGGCCTTTGGAGCGACCGCGATGAACGCGTTTCCAAGATGGTCCCCATGAACCGGCTTCCCGTCGTGCCCATCGATCGTCCCGTCCCGAGCACTACTGGACCGAGCTTTCCCACGAGCCGATCGGTATCGAGTGATCCTGCGGCCATTGCTAGTCCATTTCCGGGTTCAGCTCCACGGGCCACTTTAGGCCCACCGAGCCTGCTGAGCACTCCAGCGGGTACCAACCCGCCAGCGGCCAAGCCGCTGGTAGCTCCCGAGGGATTTGACGGCAAACCCCATTGGAATCCGAAATTGCTCCCTCCTCCACCCGCTACAGCGGAGGATAAAGTAGCTCTACGATCTGCGAATGCGGTCAAATGAAGGCTTGGCATACCCATGCTTTGCGAGGCCCAAACCGATGGTCACCTCGCAGCGTTTTGGAACTCTATCTCCCCCAAGAGATTGCTTTTCGAAGTGTTCCTCACCTGACACGGCTTGTAAAGCCGCTCCAAGACTTCCTGGACGCCGGACGTTTCACCACAACCCATCCAAGTAGCGTTCCTGCGGCTCGCTTGATCGTCGAGAGACTCTCGGCTCGATCGGAAACTCCCTGGCATTTATCCCATGTTTGGTTGTTGCTGGCCGAGTGGATGTCAGCCATGTCGGGTGTGCCAGTCAGTTCTCTGAGTCCCGCAGAGTCTTTGGCTTCTAATGACGATTGCGAGAGTCGCTGGATTCTTCCCATGGAGATGGAAGAGGAACTTCTGTCTAGCAAATGTTTTGATTTAGCGAATGAAGTTATCGAGGCAGCCCAGAGAGGAGAAGACTATCCGCTTGCAACTAAATTTCGCGAACTCTTCGATTACGCGGATGACGTTCGTTTAGGCCCCAGCTCCCGCGCGATTCTCGATGCAGCCGTCGCTCGCTCAATCCCTTACTACCGCCTTAACGACGGTTCTTTGTGCCAGTTGGGTGAAGGCAAGTTCCAGCGGCGGATTTGGACCGCTGAAACCGATGCCACCAGCGCCATCGCCGAGTCGATCGCGAGCGACAAGGATCTGACCAAACGCTTGCTTCGCAACGTCGGTGTGCCGGTTCCTTTGGGACGCATGGTTCACAGTCCCGAAGACGCTTGGGCTGCAGCCCTAGAAGTAGGCCTACCGGTTGTAGTCAAACCCAAAGATGCCAATCACCAGCGAGGAATCTCGATCGAACTGACCCAGCGAGAAGAGATTATGAAAGCTTATCACTGGGCGATCGAGGATGGACAGACCAAGCATGTGATGGTCGAACAGTTTGCACGAGGCCAGCACCACCGCTTGCTCGTCGTCGGAAATCAAATGGTCGCCGCCAGTCGAGGACACTTTGAAACAGTAACCGGCGATGGGGTCTCGAGCATCGAGGAATTGGTTCGCTTGCTCAATCAGGACCCAAGGCGTGGAGAGGCCTACACCGACCCGCTGGGCGTATTGAAACTCGATGCTGCTGCAAAAATTGAACTTGGCAAACAGGGACTTTCAATCGATTCGGTTCCTGAAGTGGATCGGGTCATTTTGGTGCGCCGAACTGGAGACCTTACGACCGATTGCACTGATGAGGTCCACCCACTGACGGCGGCGCAAGCTGTGTTGGCAGCCCGAGTTGTCGGACTTGACATCGCGGGCTTGGATATTCTGGCGGAGAATATTTCTTTGCCTTTGGCCCTTCAGCGAGGGGCTGTGGTCGAGGTCAATGCTGGACCGTCTCTTTCCTGCCACGTCGTTCCGATGTTTGGAATCCCGCGCCCGGTGGGTGATGCTGTCATCGAAATGCTTTTTCCAGATCATCGCACCGCAAGGATCCCTATTGAGGGACTCCTGGTAGCCAACGCGGAGACCCGCTGCGAAAAAGAAATCGAGACTTGGATGCAAATTCAAGTATCCAAAGGGCTCGTCCCAGCAGTGGTACTCCCCGAATCGCTCCGGATTCACGATCAATCGATCGATCTTGGTATTTGTGACTCGCGCACACGAGTATTGGCTGCATTGGGGCATCCACAAGTCGATTCATTGCTCGTGGTTCTAATCCCCGGGGATCTGCTAAGCCATGGACTGCCCGTCGAGCGACTCGATCACTTGATCGCTATCGACGGAGCCATTTCGAGCATTCAAGCTTCAAAACTGCAGCCGGTTTTCCAAGCATTACGAGCCTGACCCTATGGCTGTGGAAGAGAGTGCCACCGCTCCTTAAGCCCACGCGTGCGAATTAATCGGGGTCCTAGTGGGTGCCCAGCCAACCCGTGTCGGTTAGGCTAAACTCAGTTGGCCCAAC
>JBJTAQ010000060.1:0-5334 GCA_046090945.1 Pirellula sp. | reverse complement strand
GTTCGATACAGATCCGAGCCGTTGTGTCAGATGAGAGTGCCATCGCGCACCGGCTATCAAGCTTGGATTCCAGATAGCCATTGAGCGAATATTCGCTAATTGATTCCAAGCGACCCACCGCAGGATGGGATTCTCGGCCCCGACGGTGCTGAAAAACAGCTTCGATACCGCAGAGGCTCCTGCGAGCAACTCCATGATATTGATCCCTAGAGTCGCTGCAGGCAGCATCCCCAGTTCGGTGAAGGGGAGCAGCGCCGAGATGATCTGATAGCTTTCGTTCGATTCCGAAAATGGCGAAGGAGAACATTCGTACAACAGTAATTCCTTTTCCGTGCTATGGAGATTCCGATGCAGATATCGATGGACCACATCGAAACCCGCCGGGTTGTCCCAGGACCTCAGGGAAACTGCTCCTATGCTATAAACCTCATGTCGGTTTGCCGGCCGGTCCGCTGAAAGCAATTGCAACAAACCTTGGATCGAATCGTTGTCGATCGAGTCGCCAGCAAAATACACCCGAGGTTTACTGCCCCGTTCCCCGCGGGTCAGTTCATTCCAATACGGATCGCAGCAAGCTTCAAAGAAGGTACGAATCACACGGTGCGAATCGCTCGAGCCGATAAAAATCACCCGATCGGTCTGGGACTGCAAGTGATTGGCCATCGAAAAAACTTTCGCTAGACGACTACTGTCTCGACGGGCCGCATACTCTCCGAGCATGGCCCCAGGCAATGCGATGCAGATGGGTCCGGGCTCTCCATGGCCATCCGATTGCAACCAATCCGTGCGAATGGCCTCGAGCCTATCGATCAACTCCCGATACTCCTGAGCCCCAGAACCACTCCAAGAGGGAGGACTTGCTACCCCAGGCCGATCCTCAAGGGTCAGCGGAACGAGTTTGTTTTGCCTCAGTTTCATCGGCCCGCTTTGCTAGCAAACAGAGATTTCGCCTAGTTTTATGGTTTGAAGTCAGGAATTCAATCAAACTGGGCGATGGTAGACAAAGCCACCTAGACTCGACCCCGCTTGGGATTCTAGCATTCCCAAAAGGTTTTCGGTAGCGAGCCTTTTTGCAGGTAGGAATCACTCTAATCTGATCGCAACGAGATGAACCTTGATATTCAATTAGCTTGGTGTCGGCATCTGATCCGCGAACGCTTGGGTTTGTCCAGCCAAGACGCCATCATCCTGTTTATCTGCGATGCTCGATCCAAGGCGACCAACTGGAATCGGCGACGCAGGGAAGCAATCCAAGCAGTCGCGATGGAGATGCGATGGCAGTTCAGTCATCCGTTATGCGTTCTACTGTCATTGGTTGAGAATAAACCAACTCAGGCACAGCGTCATGAAAGCTCTTTGATTGGCATCTTGGATAAGCAAATGACGGTCAACGACGTTTCAGATCTGTGCGGATGGGTCGGCGCAGCAAATACATTGTTCTTCCTCCCAAGCGAAACTGGATCGGCCGGTGGGTGCTCGGACCAAACAGCTTACGGAGGCGTCGACTCGCAAGAAAACATTGAGACTAGCCTTGCCCGAGTGGCGGTCGGCTTCAGAAAGCCTTGGAATGTGATTCCCCAAGATGCCGGGCCGGAATACAGCTCGGAGTTGGATTGGGAGAGGTTGCATCAGGGTTGCGATCTCCGTCCTACATCGGCAAAAACCGTCAATTCACTCAACTTCATGACCGCGACCGAGATCCTTGAAAAAGCCTGGATCAAGACTGGAGCTGCCCAACCCGAAAACCGCGCCAATCCCTCGCCTAGTTACCGCCGAGTTGGCTAGGATCGGTTCGGGTTGTAACGGGGCGACCCGTTTTACTGTCCGACTTGGAGCTAAAAGTTCGAAAAACACTCGGGAAGGACATCCGTCCGTAGGTTAAAGATTTTGCAGGCGTCAGTTGCTGCCACCTGTGTGAGGGAGTACGAGTTTAATGCAAATGTTTAATGCGAACGTATCGAAGCTGGCGGCCTTTGGTTTTGCACTCTTTGCGGGGACCCAAGCTTTCGGTCAGACTGCGGCAACCGGAGAGACTAGTAAAAACCCAGCACTTAGCGAACCAGTCGCACGAGTCGCCAAGAATCAGCCGGTTACCGCCCCTCACCCTCTTGATCCTGCATTAGCGATGGCTCAGCAGAGCTTGAGCCTCATGCAAACCCAGGTCAACGACTACACCGCTGTTCTGATCAAACGAGAACGTATCGCGGATGAACTCGGTGATAATGAGTTTATGTTCATCAAGGTCCGCAATCGCAAGATGGAAGGCGACAAGGTTACAGTTCCATTCTCGGTCTACCTTGCATTTCTCAAACCGGCTGCTGTCAAAGGCCGGGAAGTGATCTACGTTGAGAACGCCAATGAAGGAAAACTCATCGCTCACGAGGGTGGGATGAAGCGCGTTTTAGGAACGCACCGTTTGGAACCAGACGGCTACCTGGCGATGGCAGGACAAAAATACCCGCTGACCGACATAGGCATTGAAAATCTCCTGGTGAAACTGATCGAGAAGGGCCAACGTGATCGACAGTACGGGCCTTGCCACGTAAAGCTTGAAGGCGGAGCGAAAGTCGGTGGTCGCGATTGCTCGATTCTCGAAGTGATGCATGCTGAGAAGAAACCGCACTACGAGTTTCACAAAGCCCAAATCTTCATGGATAACGAGTGGAAGATCCCTGTTCGGTACGCTGCGTTCAATTGGCCGGAAAGCCAAGAAGACGAACCGGAAGTGATTGAGGAGTACACCTACCAGAACATCAAAATCAACGTCGGCCTGACTGACAAGGATTTCGATTTCGCAAATCCCGATTACAACTTCCACAAATAGTCGGCACCCAGGTTCCTCACCGATTTACCTGACTGACGGATTTTGACCGGTTCCTACTCGGACGGTCTCCGAGTCAGCACCATGAACCCGTAAGGTCTAAACGACGGTTTGTAGCCCAACGCTACGGCCTCTTCGAACACCCGTTGCGTCTCGTCTTGCGTTTGCTGAAAACCCTCTTTCAGATCCAAGACGATTAGGTTGTATCGAAGCAGGGGAGACGGTAACTCCGGTTGCAGTTTGGCATACTCACTGCGTCGTTGCCAAAACTGGCCCACCGTTTCGAGATCTTCCGCTCCGAGAAAGTGGGCAGCTAATCTGCCTGTCGAGAGGATTCTACATTCGGCAAAAGGTAGGGACGCTGGGTTCTCACCACTTCGAATCTTACCTATCTGGTCGCGATACGTGGCATAGGAATCCTCACTCAGAGCCTGAGTCCTATTCGGATCTGGACCATAGGCCCTGGATTTGACATCGATCAAGGTGTCTCCGCTCCATGGAAATTGACCCACGTAGATACTCAGAATCCAACCGATCGATAGAACACTCACCGCAACCTTGGTAGAGATCCTTGTCGGAGTGCATTCGATCGCGCCTGTAAATAATATAGGCAGTATCACGCTAGGGTATTGGAACGCTAAGCTTTGCGCTGGAAGATGCTCCCAAAGAAGCAAGACCAAAAAGAGCGGGGCAACACTGAGCATGGTCCAATAGAAACTGCGCCTGGAAAGAAGGACTGCAAACGGGGTCAGCAAGAACAAGAGAAACGCAAGATTTCTTTGACGGAATAGTAACTCTGCGAAAACTCCAGGCACGAGGATCGGGGAAAGCGCGATCTCGATGGCGTTTCGACCAAGTTTCGCAAAACGTCCTGTCTGGAATGTTGCCAATCCACTCCATCGATAGATGGCTAGAAACGCCAGCAGTGCGACGATCCAAACAACAAGCCAAACCCTAGGTGATAGCTTGGCCGCTTCAGACTCATCACAGCCACTTAACGGATCCGACGCAGCGTAGCGATTCGCAAGCCCTTTGATAAATCCGACGGCTGCGAAGCATCCAATCGCCGCAATCGCCCCCTCTTCGAAACTTGCCGCAAGTATTGCAAGAGCCAGTGCCGTTAAGTACCGGCCGTATTGCACGAACAAATAAGATCCGAGCAGGGCCGGAATTGCCAACGTGATAGGATGCCAGCCGTAGGTGTAAGCAACATTCATTTGGCCTATCGATGGATAGAAAAGCCAAGCAAGGGCCCAGCAAGCAGAACACATTACGGAGTGCCTGTGTTTTACTGCGATCATGTAAACCACCAAAGCTGAACCCGCCAACGCGATCGCTTGAAGCGCAAAGACAAGCTCCACTCGGGGAACTATCGACCAGAGAGGTACTATCAAAGCCAATCCGGGGTTGAAGTGATCCCAATAGGTTGGCAACACAGGTGTCTCGAGCAAAAAGCCCTGGCCACGCGCAGTCCGGACTACACGCAATAGGAAATGCCCAAAATCGTTAAACCCGAACTGAAACGAGTTGAACAATTCGCACGATTGCAGATACCACCATAGTCCGCATAGGGACGAAACGCAGCCGAGGACTCCAAACGGCAACCAGCCGAGCCGCCCCATTTTGTCTCGGAAAATGGAACTCAATGCCGGTGGTCGCGAGGACGCCTGCGCGCAGTAGAAAGCAAGTCCGGTAAATACTGCAAAGAGAATCGGTTCCCACCAACCGACCATAGCTAGACTGCGAGGGGATGAATCTAGCAGGCCTCGAAACAAAGACAGTCCGAGCGGTATACTTGCCAGCACAAGTAAAAGCGTCGTCCTTGTCCCCCAAAACGTCGGACTCTTGGCAACCGATGACGGTGCGGTTGCTGCCACGCAGTACAATCCCATTAGGGATAGCATCAGGACTAACAATGCTGGCAACGGAACAGCGATCAGTTCCAGATGAGGTGGGAGGTTTGCGAACGCAGCATAGTTGAAAACGAAATAGGTCCGAGTCGCCAGAACCGACCCCGTCGTCAACCATAGAATCGCAGCAATGACCTCCAAAGCACGCATTTGGTTACTCGAAAGAAACAATCACTCTATTGAAACTCACTGCGGTCGATCTTAAAGCTCTCAAGCTTACGATACATCGTCGCTCGCGAGATCCCAAGCAACTCTGAGGCGTCCGGAACGCTGCCCCTTGTACGCCGAAGAGCTTCACGGATCAGTCGATGTTCCCATTGTTCGATGTTCAATGAATCCAAATCAGCATCGTTTAAGGTCTCGTGGAGCGAAAGATCGCTCGCTCTGATCTCATTACCATCGGCCAGAACAACCGCGCTGTCAATCACATTCCGCAACTGCCTTACGTTTCCGGGCCAAGAGTAGTGGCACATCTTCTCAAGAGCCTGCTTGGAAAGTTTCAGCTGTGGTCTACCGTGCAACTTCGAAAAATGATCAAAAAAATGATGGATCAGCAACTCGATATCCGCGTCCCGCTGCCGCAGCGGTGGTATGAACAATTCG
>JBJTAQ010000059.1:0-2484 GCA_046090945.1 Pirellula sp. | reverse complement strand
CCGACCAATGGGCGCACTGGCGAGGGCCCGTCGGAAACGGTACGTCCGCGTCCGCCAAACCGCCCAAAGAATTCGGACCCAACCAACGGCTCAAGTGGAAAGTCCCTATCCCGGGTCAAGGCTCCGGGTCACCCGTGGTTTGGGGACAAAAGGTCTTTGTGACCAGCGCCGTTGCTACCAAAGCCAAACCCAGCGAGTTCGATTTCCGCGTCTACTGCCTCGATCGCCAATCCGGGAAAATCCTCTGGGAGCAAACGGCTCTGACGGCAAGACCTCACGAAGGAACTCACGAGACCAACGGATACGCTTCGGCAAGCCCCACGACCGATGGCTCGATGATCTACGCTTCCTTCGGCTCCCGTGGCTTGTTCGCTTACACCCTCGATGGAAAACAGGTCTGGTCCCGCGACCTTGGCGATATGCAAATCCGTAACGGATTCGGCGAAGGCAGTTCGCCCACCATCGCAGGTGATCTGCTCCTAGTTCCTTGGGACCACGAAGGTCCATCCAAGCTCTATGCACTCAACAAGAAAACCGGTGATACGGTCTGGGAAGCCAACCGTGAGGAACCGACTTGCTGGGCAACCCCGCTGGTCGCTAGCGACCCCCAAGGAAACTTGCAGGTCATCATGAACGGTCAGACCGCAGCCCGAGGATACGATTTGAAAACCGGAAAAGAACTCTGGAAATGCGCAGGTCAAACCCAACGCCCCTGCGCTTCGGCCGTAAGCCAAAACGGAGTCGCTTACGTCGCCAGCGGATTTCGAGGTTCCTATATCGGCGCATTCGACTTGAGCGGTCGCGGTAATCTGGAATCGACCAAGCATCTACTCTGGTCGCAAAATAAGGATACCCCAGACGTCGCATCACCGCTGCTTACCAACGGAAGACTCTACTACTACAAGGAGAAAACGGGACTGCTGACTTGTGTCGAAGCCGAAACAGGCAAGACTCTCTTTTCAGCAGGCCGAGTCCCAGGTGTCAGCCGAACCTACGCTTCACCCGTGGCTGCTAACGGTTGCATCTACCTGACCGATCGCGGCGGATCGATCGTCGTGATCAAAGACTCCGCAGAACTGAAAGTACTTGCCACCAACAACGTCGGCGAAGGTGTCGACGCAACTCCCGCACTGATCGATCAAGAGATCCTCATTCGAGGCGAAAAACACTTGTTCTGCTTTAGCGAATAATAAATCCTATCGGTCCTCAAACCGGGATCGCCAGTCACCACTCAAATCCGGATAAGCTGCACGAACCAAGTCACACAACTGCCGCGCCTTGGCAACCTCACCCCGGCCGCGAAGGACCTCGATCGTGCGAGCTCGAGCCTCGAGCCAAGGTTCCGAGCCTGGGGGAACGCCGGCCGCCATCTGACGGTACCATCCCACAGACGCCTCGCTAAGAGACGTGCTACGTTGCATGGTCCTCGCACTCCGGTACACCCACCATAGTGATTTCGGCTCCTTTGAGATCCGTTTCTCGAGTTCTTGCTTTAGTTCCTCTGCCGTGCTCGCACCCAATTCGATTCGCAACAAGTCGATGAATCTCGACAAGCGTCCGTCGGCAAAAGACTTCAGGCCGGGACTTCGGTCAGCAAGAGACTTTTGCAGTTGCTCTAAATCCTCAAGCATCGGCGGCTTGAGTTGGCCGGTTTGCCAAGCGTGCTCGCAGCTGTTCCAGCCATCCGCGACCAAACCGATCAAGTCAGCTTGGTCGGCCGAAGGCATTGGGACGACATCCTTAGACCACCGACGGGTTGAACCTATCGAACGGATCCAAGCCGACCAATTCGAAGCATCATCGGACTTACTGAGAGTATCCTGCAACTCCTGGCTCGACTTGGCCAGTGCACTTGCATCCTGCACAGGCCGCTCCAACCAATCCTCTTGACTGACGAGTTTTACAAGCAGCAGACGCTTGCTCGCCCGTTTGGCGACACTCGGCTCCTTGGTCAAATACTCCTTCCAGAAATCCAAACAGGAGACGTAATCCCCGGCAGTCAGCCATTTGGACTCAAGCAGATCGATCGCCTGAGTCGCCGATGCGCTCTGCGGCCAAAGAATTGCTGTCTCTTTGAGTCGCTGCAGGTACATGGATTGACGGATCTCTTGAGCATCGGCATCGAGTTTTGAATCGGGATTGCGAATGAGCCAATCAGACATCAGACCGGCTGAAGACGCTTGGGGGGATTCCGGGTAACTGATTGCGGCACGATAAAATTCATCCGCAGCAGCCGCCTGCTGACCCGTCTTCTCCAATAACGCCGCGATCTGCATGGCGAATTGAAACGCTTCTTGAGCCGACCCAAGCTTGGATGCTGCCGACTCAGCCTGCTGAAGCTTCTCGATGGCTATCTCAAACTGTTTCGCTGCGATCGCTTGGCGGGCCTGAATGCGAAACAGCTCCAACGAGGCCATCGAAGGACTCGTCCCAGGATTCGTTCGATGATTACCCGGAGTTGTCGACGCCTCGGGTAGCTTGATC
>JBJTAQ010000058.1:0-1081 GCA_046090945.1 Pirellula sp. | reverse complement strand
CCTGCCGACGATACACTGCTGCTCTCGAAGATCACTGATAAGCAGGGCAAGACGCTGGCAACGGTCGTCAATTACGCTTGCCATCCGACAACTCTAGCTTGGGACAATACCCTCATCAGTCCCGACTGGGTCGGTGCGATGCGAGAAGTGATCGAGCAAGAGGAAGGTGGTCTGTGTTTGTTTTTACAAGGGGCCTCGGGGGATTTGGGACCCCGGTATGGGTTCGTCGGTGATACACAGGTAGCGGATCGCAATGGCAGGCAAGTGGGGTTTGCGGCGTTATCGACTTTAGCCACCATCGCCGAACCCCTGACGCAGTACAGCTATGCAGGACCAGTGATTTCGGGGACCATGATAGGAACTTGGAAGACCGAACCACTCGACCCATCAACGCAGCAAGGACTAGGAGCTTGGCGTTGGGAATCGTTCATCGTTGAGCTACCCTATCGACACGATCTGCCGACCGTCGATCAAACCATACTTGAACGCCAAGAGTGGCTCGAGCGTGAGGAGCAGGCTCGCAAGTCCGGAGACGAAACGGGTACCCGTGAGGCTCGTGCTCAAGTCGAGCAACGCACCAGACAACTCACTCGGCTAGACAACTTGGTACCCGGACCATGCTATCCTTTGGAGGTACGCATCGGGTTGCTTGGAGATGCTCTCTGGGTCTTCCTTCCAGGCGAATTGTACCAGGTCTTCCAGGTAAGCCTAAGAGAGCGATTTGCGATGCGGCCGGTGTTTGTCACCACGCTTACCAATGACTGGCAACCAGGATATATCCCTGCGGCAAGCAGCTATGGTTACGAGATTTATCAAGAGGTGATCGCGGCGACAGCACCTGGTTGTTTGGAGGTTCTGCTGGAATCGATCTGCAGACGTATCAACCAGATGCTTCGAGCGTGCGTGTAGATTTTCATTCAGACCCCAGCACAGAGAGCTTGAGGAATACGATGCGGACCATTTATGGCGTTCTGTCTGTGGCGGGGTTGATCCTGCCGATGGTTTGTTTTGGAAGACACTTTGCTCAGGCGGGGGATCAAGGCTGGCCTTTGTTTTGGTCGGCACCCTTCGCGACTTGGGT
>JBJTAQ010000057.1:0-17078 GCA_046090945.1 Pirellula sp. | reverse complement strand
GATTGGTTGCTATCAGGAATGGCGAGCCGAACAAAACTCGTACGCATTGAGACATTTGCTCCAGATCCGAGCGACGGTCCTTCGCAGCGGTGAGGCGATCGAGGTCAGCGCTCAAGAGGTGGTCCCAGGTGATGTCGTTTGGCTCGAATCGGGAAATCGAGTACCCGCCGATATGCGACTCATGCTCTCCAATGGACTCGAAACCGATGAATCACTCCTGACAGGCGAATCACTGCCGGTGCTCAAAGATGCCGATTGGATCGGATCCGAATCGATTCCTTTAGCTGACCGTCGCAACATGGTGTATGCAGGCTCAATTATTACGCGAGGTCGAGCCAAAGGGGTCGTTGTCGCCACAGGAGCACATACCAGCGTTGGGGAACTAGCTCTGGATGTGCTTGGAGGCGCAGTTGGCCAAGCTCCTTTGCTCGTACGTATGGAGTCCTTCACAAAACTGCTTGCCCTCTGGATCCTGGTGGCTATCGCTGCGCTCGCGGTATTCGGTGTGCTGATCGGCAACTACTCGATCACGGAAATGTTTTTCTTTGCAGTCGCCCTGGCCGTCTCAGCGATTCCTGAAGGCCTACCGGTAGCGATGACGATCGCACTGGCTGTAGCCACCACACGCATGGCCCAGCGCGGCGTCATTGTCCGACGCCTGACTGCCGTCGAGGGTTTGGGCAGTTGCACCCTCATCGCTGTCGATAAAACAGGAACCCTGACCTGCAACGAACTGATGGTTGCTGAAATATCGCTCCCGGATGGGACGACGGTTGAGGTAACTGGCCAAGGCTACACGCCGATCGGTCAAGTGCTGATGGATGGACAAGCAGTTTCAGCAGGCGACCATCGAGCATTGGACCTAGTGATTCGAACTGGACTGCTTTGCAACGAATCGGATCTTCATCATCGCAACGGATCTTGGGTCTGGCGAGGGGATGCAGTCGACATCGCGATTCAAAGTCTAGGAATCAAGCTTGGGTTTGTCCGAGAACAACTCATCGGTGAGTTTCAGCAAGTCAACCAGATCCCGTTCGAACCCGAGCATCGATTCGCCGCTACCTTTCACTACCTGGACTCGCAAACCCTGGTGTGTATCAAAGGGAGTCCAGAGCGAGTCCTGGAAATGTGCAGCCAGAGCATGAGTCCTGAGCATATCGAGGTTCTCCAAGAGCGAGCAACGCAAATGGCCGAGCGAGGATTTCGTGTACTGGCACTAGCCCAAAGTCTGCTTGCCAGGCAAATGCACCCAAGAGATGCTCCCGAGCTACCATCGGAAATGCAATTTCTAGGATTCATCGGCATGATCGATCCACTGCGCCCCGGGATCGCCCAAGCCGTCTCGCGATGCCATCGAGCGGGTGTCGAGGTGATGATGGTCACGGGGGATCATCGCGTGACAGCCATGGCGATCGCTCGTGAAGTTGGAATCACATGCAGCGAAGCTCAAGTCATCACGGGCGAGGAGATTCAAAGCGATCCGTCTCTCCAAGGATCCAGTAAGCTTCTCGAGTACCGCGTATTGGCTCGTGTTACTCCGAGGCAGAAGCTCGAGTTGGTCGAGATCGCTCGAAATGCGGGGCACTTCGTGGCTGTGACCGGCGATGGTGTCAACGATGCACCGGCTTTGCGAGCAGCCAACATCGGCGTGGCGATGGGAAAAAGTGGGACCGATGTCGCGCGAGAAGCCTCGTCGTTGGTTCTCAGCGACGACAATTTTGCCTCCATTGTCGGAGGAATCGAGGAAGGCCGAGTTGCTTACAACAATATCCGCAAAGTGATCTATCTTGCTATCTCCACCGGAGCCGCAGAGGTGCTCCTGATGGCCTTGGCGATTCTAACCGGACTGCCCTATTTGCCGCTCCTTCCGGTGCAACTGCTTTGGCTCAACTTGGTAACCAATGGAATCCAAGACGTCGCATTGGCTTTCGAATCCAACGAAGGCGATGTGCTCGATCGCAAACCCAGGGATCCCAAAGAACCCATCTTTGATCGGCTGATGATCGAACGAACTCTTCTGGCAGCCTTGACCATGGGCCTCGTATCGTATTTCCTTTTTGTGAGTTTGTTGCCCCCATCGCCTAGTGAGGACCAAGTCGCGTCGGCAAGAAATAGCCTGTTGCTGCTGTTGGTCTTGTTCCAAAATATTCATCTTGGAAATTGCCGATCGGAGAGCAAGTCCGCTTTTGCGCTCTCTGCATTACGCAGCCCCATACTCCTGATCGGTACAATCACCGCACTGACGATTCATCTTGCTGCGATGCTCTTACCGATCGGTCAGCGCGTTCTAGGCACAGCACCCTTGAGCATCGAGCGAATGCTGTTGCTACTGCTACTAGCTCTCACGATTTTGCCTGTGAGTGAATTGCACAAGTGGTGGGTTTCTACCACTGCGAATCGTCGGTAAGCGTATCGACGATCCAGCGATCGGCCCAGCGTTCGAAGAACCGCTGCGATGTAGAAGATGCCGTTTTAGAAGACTTGCGCAGGTACCCGACGTGTCCACCCCGATCGGTTACGATTAGCTCGGTCGTTGCCGAATAGTTCGCGTGGGGAAAGATAGAATAAGGTACGATAGGGTCGTGACGATCGACTAGGATTTTGACTCTCGATTTGATCCCTGAGAGCCAGTCGATCGAAGATCCAACTCGGTAGTACTCGTGCGCATCTTTGAACCCCGCCAAAGGTGCCGTAACGGTGTTGTCGAAGCGTCGCAGAGTGCGGTAGTCCGCTCGGGCTAGCTGCTCTTTCCACTTCGGCCATCGTTCGCATCGCAATCGAGCCTGTTTGCGAAGCGCCCTCAAAAAGTAATTGGCGTAGAATTTATTGATTCCCTTCTCAACGTTTCTGCACGAAGCGTCCAGGTCGATCGGGGGAGCCACCGCGATCGCTCGGTGGATCGTGACCTGACCCGGTCTCCAATCTCCAAGCATCCTGAGCAAGATATTCCCACCCAAAGAGATGCCAGCAATATTCCAGTCTTTGATATTCAGCGATTGGCTCAGGTGTTCCAAGGCAGAGCGGACCGCATCAAAGCATGCGCCGTGTGGGGGCACAGGTGTTTCGAGATACGATTTTCCTGCGCCGGGCAAATCGCAGCGAAATACACGGTAACCTTTGCGAACCAACCCTTGGGCGATGTTGGTCATGTAGGTGCCAGCGTGGGACGAGCCCAGGCCGTGCAAGAGCATCACCGCAGGCAACTCCTCGGAAACCTTTGCAGTTTCCGGCGAATTTTCATGCACAAGCATGTTCCCCAGCGACTCGCCATGGAAATTACCCAGTGGGCAGCGGTGAGCGATAAGCGGTGGTAGGTCTGCGATCGGACGATAAAATCCAGTGATCAAAGTTTGCAAGTGACCGCTGCGCAAGTACCAGGGCGGTCGAAAGATCGAGTCGCTGAATGATTGAGTATTAGGAACCTGCATCGATGAATATGCTCTGCGTTGGAACTTTGGCGATCGACTCGGTAGAAACACCCGCAGGATCGCGAGAGCGAATCCTCGGTGGCAGCGCCAGCTACTTCGCTTACGCTGCAGGTTTCTACACACCCGTTCGACTGATCGGGCGCACAGGGAACGATTGGCCAACTGAGTATACTCAAACTTTTCAAAACCACGGAGTCGATTTGCGAGGGGTTACGAATGATTCACTCGCGAAATCCTATTTCTGGCGAGGCCGTTATCTAAAGGATTATCAAGATCGTGAAACTCTCGAAATCCAAATGCACGGTTTCGATCGTTATCGCCCAAGTGTTCCGGAATGTTATGCAGACTCGCAAATCGTGTTTCTCGCAGCAGCGATCCCTACCGTGCAGCGCCAAGTTCTCGAGCAATGCTCCCAAGCCCGATTGATATTCGCCGATACCGTCGACATGTGGATCGAAACCACGCGCTCGGAATTGCTCGAAGTCCTCAAGCGGATCGATGGAATTTTCATCAACGACGTCGAAGCCCGACAACTTACGGGAAAGAACAACTACGTCCAAGCCGCCCGATGCATCCAGTCGATGGGACCTCGATGGGTTATCCTCAAAAAAGGTGAACACGGTTGCTTCGTGCTCGGACCCGATTGGATGCTCGCTCTACCAGCCTATCCAAGCCAGCAACTGATCGATCCGACGGGTGCTGGGGATAGTTTCGCAGGCGGATTGCTGGGCTATCTGTGTAGTACGAGCCAGCTTCCAACCGATCCTGCTCGATCGCGAGCCAATATCGAACGCAAGGATTTCGTCCAAGCTGTCATGCAGGGTACGGCACTGGCAAGCTACACCATCGAATCGTTTAGCATCGAACGTCTACAGCAGATTACGCGCCAAGACATCCAGCAGCGAGTCGTCGAGCTTCAGGCTCTCGTTGGCATCTAACCACTGATCGAGCTTTTGTCTGGATGATCGATCACGAACGTCACCGGCCCGTCGTTGATCAAAGACACCTTCATGTCGGCTTGAAACACCCCGCGCTCGACCGTCACTCCATACGATGCGACTTGGTCGCAGAACGATTCGTAAAGGATGCGAGCATCCTCGGGACGAGCTGCACGATCAAAGCCGGGCCTGCGACCCTTGCGGCAATCACCGGCAAGCGTGAATTGCGAGACGATCAGGA
This sequence comes from Pirellula sp., assembly GCA_046090945.1. Lineage (GTDB taxonomy): Bacteria > Planctomycetota > Planctomycetia > Pirellulales > Pirellulaceae > JBKCUI01. The sequence continues at coordinate 12,471 of JBJTAQ010000057.1, read as the reverse complement.
CTTGGCCACCGACATCCAACACCGAACGATTCATTTTTCCCTGTTCGTCAGAGAATGCGCGAAGCAGAACCGTTTTTTCGGCAAGCCATCGAGCCGAGTCGAATGCGTCTTGGTCTTCGACCCCAAGGAGCACCAGCCATCCGTGCGGGATTTGGCCGACGATTAGTCCATCGACCGTGACGCTAGCACTTTGGACCCGTTGCAGGACGACTCGCATGGAGCTTTAAGCTGCTTTGGTTTGCACGACAGGCATCGAGTTCGATGGCACAGGGACTTTCACGAAACTCTCGCCCAAGGTTTTTGCGACGAAGATCGAGGATTGAACATGGCACAATCGAGGGAGCCACTGCGCGATAGCTTGCGAGTTCATATCGCCATGATCCCAGTTGCCATCGATCAGGACCAAGTCGCTTGGCAGGACGCTGTGAGCCACTCGAGCCAGGGAGTTGGCTGGTTCTCCAGGGACCAAGTGGGCTTTGACACCCCGTTCCGAGAGTAGTCGGTGAGCGGTTTTGAGGCTCAAGACTGGCTGTGCGGAGTTGCCTGACAGGGAGCGGGACTCGAACGGATCGATGGCGGTATAGCGGATGGTGCTAGTCCCATGGACCGAGGCGTTCAGGTCCAGGAGCCGTGTGATTCGCTCGCCGGATCCCATACCGATTTCCAGAATCGAACTTAGCGGTTTCTCCAAGACATGCAGAAAAAGTGCACGTTCGGAGACTGGCTTGGAGAAATGTTTCCAGTACAGAAGCTTGAGCCAACTGAGTTGAGCCATGGCAATGGATCTCGACAAATCCGAGGGAATACCGGTAAGACTAGGTATCCGGAGGGATCGGCAAGACCTCGGCGATCCAACCAAAAAAACTGATTCGACCGTTCTATTTTAACATCCGGGCTCGGAGCCCAAGCGACGTAGGACAGTGCTTCCAGCCTGTCGGCGCATTTCCGTAGGACAGCGCTTCCAGCCTGTCGACGCATTTCCGTAGGACAGTGCTTCCAGCCTGTCATCGCATTTCCGTAGGACAGTGCTTCCAGCCTGTCGGCGCATTTCCGTAGGACAGTGCTTCCAGCCTGTTGGCAGCGTTGACACACAGGACAATCTCAAAGCTGGTTGATCAGGATTTTTTTTGGCTGCGAATCCCTATTGGGTGATGCAATAATACTCGTCTCGAGGCAAACGATTCGTGGAGCAGTACCAATGAAGCGTAGAACAAGAAAAACGAGTCCTTGCCTATCAAAATCTCTGTAAGGCCGTTTTTTAAACCACAGAGACACAGAGACTCACAGAGTTGCTCATCGCTAATGCTAGGACTCAAATCCCCTTTGTGCCTGTGCAGTTAAAAACTTCGATCGAGGATGCTTTGAAGCGAGTCCTTAGCCAGGAACCCGTGGCAATACGCAGAAGGCCTCAAAACGTGTGATCAATCCGACGCCGCAAGGAGGACGCACGCAACACGCAAAGAGCGATTCTGCCAAGGAAAACACAAGGCGAAACGGTGGTTTTCGCCAGTTGTTGTTAGAACTCCAAGCGGATGGGGAGGGATTCGAACCCACGGTAGCCTTACGACTACTCCGGTTTTCAAGACCGGTGCATTAAACCGCTCTGCCACCCATCCTATCAATGTTTTTACAGGGTTTTCGTGATTCCAAGGTTTGGACCGAGACCTTGAATACGTTTTTTCTACCTTCATCCAGAGCGACGGCTCAAACGAAGACACCCTGTAAGGCTCTCATTCTAGGGCTGCGGATTCAAATGTCCATACTCGGCTGCGTAATCGACGTACCTAGGACACTCGCAATCCTTCCCAGCCAAGCGGGCTCGGACTATCCCAGGTTACCGTCGCTTCTTGGTCGCCGAAGAAACACGACGAGCCTTATGGTTCGCCCGTAGTGCTCGTTCAATCCGGTTGTCGAGACCAACTCCCAACCGTCTTTCCCAAGCTGATTTAGCTTGGCGTCCACGGTGCTCGGATCGTAATTCAGCGATAGCCAGCCAGAGGTGTTGAACTCGATGGACTTGTACTCCCAGCGAATTGGTTCGTTTTGCATCGTCATGAGATAGCTGCCATTCTCTTAAAGAAACCGTCGGATAATTGTTGAATTGCGATCGCTGCCGCAAGACTGGCGACGACCCCGATCAGCATCGCGGCCAGTGAACGAAACCCGCCTTCTTGGGCTCGTAGCAGCTTCAGGCTCCCTACTAAAAAGATCCCGTGCACGAGATAGAACTCGTACGAGTATCTCGAAATCCATGCAATCGGCTTTGGCAGACTCCGGATCCCCAAACCCATTGCAATCAGCACCCAAACCAAAGCGGTGCTTTGGAATTCGAGGTTCAACTGCGAGAGCATCGCGCAAGGAATCGCTAGCATCCAAAGTGACCGGGCAGGAGAACTCGTTCGGAACGCCAGGATCGCTCCGTAGAACGCGAAGCAATTGCCAAAATAATCCGCGCTAGCATTGAACATCACTAGGATCGCCGAACCGATCGCAAAAAACTGCAGCAGAGCATCGCAGTAGATAGTCTTTCGTGCCAGGTACACACTCAAGTACAACGCCAGCAGCAATCCAATAAACCAAGTTGCAACGTTGATCAGATCTTCTGCAAAGTACAAACCCAGCCCACTTAGCTGCCAAAGAAACTGAATAACACCGAACTGCTTGTAGCCCGAAATTCCCGTTGCAAAAAATGCCAAGATGGTCGCGATCCAATACGCCGGATAGATCTTTTTTAACCGAGCGAAGATCCACTCGTTTGCCGGGCGCGAATCTTTGCCAATCAAAGCACCACTGAGCCCAAGGAACAGCGTAACTCCAAAAGCTCCCATGCTCATTCCAGCAAACTGAGTCCATGCTCTGCGATCGAGCAAGACCAAAATGTGAAATACCAACACCAGCCCCAACGCCAAAACCCTCAGCCAATCAAAGCCAGCAATACGCTCGGTCGACTTGGGCATGAAGAAACTCGCTAGTTGACTATCTAACCCTGAATCTGATAAATCTCGATACGACCAAAGTCAGGGAATTTACCATCGTTGTTTTTGCCTGGTTGCCCCTGTCCACCGACGACAATCAACTGACCTTGGTTGTCAAAGAGCATCTGCGTGATCCGATATCCAGACTTGATTGTTCCGGTGCGTTGGCCGCTTGCAAGATCGAACAGTGCGGCATTCCAATCTCCACCTCGCAAACGTCCTCCCATGACGAAACTCTCGCCCGATGGGTGAAAGGACAGCGCCTCCATGAGTCCTTCTCCGGACTCTTTGTCGTTGGTCTTGGCGATGAGCTTGCCCTCTTTCCAATCCCAACGTTGCCAAAGTTGCTTGCCATTGCCCGCCATGGGGTCGCGCATGTCCCCCATCCCACAGACGATCAAATGAGTGTCATCGGGCGAAAACTCAATCGCGAAAATGCCGCCAAGATAGCAGTGACTCTTGATGATCCCCCAACTGGTGAAGTCCTTGGACTCAAAGCCTCCGACCTGCGCCCCGCTTGCCACATCCCACACCCGAACCTGACCCATCAGATTCCCAGCAGCAACCCACCGGCTGTTGTGGCTGAATCCAACGGCTTGCACCGAAGGCACATGCGGCAAGGAGTGGACAACCGCACCGCTGAGTGCATCGAGAATCCTGACCGATGGTTCGGTTTCGGGAGCCGGCGCATACTTGAAATCTCCAGGTAAATACTGTCCGGTGACGCTCGCCAACCACTTGCCATCGGGTGATGCTCCCAAGTCCCACGACCAGAACCGATGCACCTGCTGCTTTCGAATGAGCGAATTATCGCTTTGAGAGAACCACTGCAAGCAACCGTCGTAACCGGCCGTGACAAAGGTTTTTTGCTCGGGCAAGTAGACCGCAGAACTAGCGTAGCTATCGTGCGTTGCGATTCGATCGTACTTCTTGGAGGCGAGTTCCACGCGGTAGATGCCATCCATGCATGCGGCCACCAACTGATCGGGATCATCGAGCAGACAAGCCCCGAGGATCGCAGTCGGAAGTTTGAAATCGTGGATGCGCGATATGGACTTTTGCATGATCTATCCCAGCAGGATCTCTTCGATGGGCTCGACATTTCCCTCGACCCGACGGAATGTCGGCAAATCGGGTAGATCGTACTGCTCCTTGGGGTCGATCCCAAGCGCCTTGAAAATCGTCGCAAACAAACGCCGATTGTCGATCTTGTTCTCCGTGACTTCAAATCCCAGCGGATCGGTTGCTCCGACAACCACCCCGCCGCGTATCCCTCCCCCAGCCATGGCTAAACTCCAAGCCTTGGAGTAATGGTCCCGACCCCGGGCCTCATTCAACCACGGCGTTCTCCCAAACTCGCCCATCGCAATCACCAAGGTGTCTTCGAGCATCCCTCGCTGCTCAAGGTCGCTGATGAGCTGGAAGAGAATGTTGTCGAGCTCCGGGACGAGCATCTGATGCATCTCGTGCTGGAAGACATGGTTGTCCCAAGGCATCCCGTTGGCCACCATCACAAAGGTCGATCCATTCTCGATCAGATGACGAGCCTGCAGGGAATACTGTGCAAAAGCTCCCGGTCCATACCGATGCCGATCTGACTCCGGGAGTTTATCAAGATCGAATAGCGGGGCGCAGCTCATCAAACCCTTCACCCGATCGAACGCGGCATTGTATCCAGCTGCCGCTTGACTCCTCTGGTCGTTTTCAAACTTGCGGCTCAAGAATTTACGAAGCGATTCGCGGTCCTCGTGATCCAACTCGGACAATGACTCCGGGCGCAAGATGTCCGGTATCGCATACTCTCCCCCCGATCGAACCGGTCCGTACTGAGCACCGAGCCAGCCGGCCCAATTCCCAGCCTTGAACGACTTGAACTCGTTCCCCTCGGGACACGGATCCAGCAGGATGAACTGCGGCACTGGACTATCGAGTTGCCCTAACTGCTGTGCAACGACCGAACCGAGAATGGGCCGCGTAAAGGGTGGCCTCGGTTGCTCGCCTCGTGTCAGAACATCGATCCCTTGAAAGTGCTCGCTCGGCTCGGTGCTCATCGATCTTATCACCGCAAGCTTGTCCATGATCGTCGCACATCGCGGCATCAACGAACTGATTTGAATCCCGGGCAGCGACGTCGAGATCGCTCCGAACGGACCGCCGGTACTCGTACCCGGCTTGGGATCCCAAGTCTCGAACTGACTCGGGGCACCACAGAGCCAAAGCAAGATGCATTTCTTGCCCCGTTTCTTGGTCTCTTCGGCCAAGGCTGGTACCGAAAAAAGAGCGTTAAAGCTGGCGACCGATGCAACCGAGGCGGCCATCGCACCCTGAAGAAATAGCCTTCGATGAACCTCGTGCTCTGGACTCCCGCAATCTTGTCGAGTAACCAATCGACGACTCCTTAATGGTTGAATCGGAATTCGGCAGAGGTCAACACCGCCCACACCAGATTCTGCCAAATCGAAACTGGGTCGCCTGCAGGCTGCTTGCTCTTCCGCTCCTGGATGTAGTCAAGCATCGCTTTTAGCTCGCTTGCATCGGGTGCTCGACCCAGAGCGGTTAAGAACAGTTCCTCGATGGCGATCTTTGGATCGGGCATCGCTACCAGCCTGCCTACCAAACCCTCGGGCTTACTGGCTTGGAGAATCATCTGATGCATCTTGGGGTTGTTCGTTAGAAAAAGCGCGTCGCCAACATCGGTAACAATCGTTTCAGGCACAACATCTGGCATTCGATCTCTGAGATCTGCAACCAGAGCATGATCCTCGGTCGCGGATTGAAACAGCGCGATCTGAAGCGATCGGGTTAATTGCTCGGCCGAAAGCGATCGTTCGATGGCCCAAGCAAACGTTGCCGGATCCTCGACTCCGGCCGGTCGACTCGAGCTGAGTTGATAGGTGCGGCTTGCGACAATTCCTCGTACCAAGCGACGAATATCGTACTGCGAATCGATAAATGACTTGGAAAGCTCTTCGAGCAACTCTGGATGCGAGGGGAGATGGACCGAGTCCATCTGATCGAACGGATGCACAATTCCGCGTCCCATGAGTATCGCCCAGAGTCGATTCACAAACGACTTTGCCAATTTGGGATGCCCGGTTAGGATCTCCTCGACAAACCTCTCCCGCCGAGAGAACTTGGGTACCTTGGGATCATCCCCTTTTTCGGCTGGCAGATAGAGCTCTTCGCGATCCTCTTGCTTGGCATCTTTCTCCGGTCGAGCTTCCTCGATTGTTTTGGATTCATAGAAGGTCAAGATATTCGGGTAGCTCGATCCGTGAATATTTGCAAATTCAGAAAAGCCGCCGATGGCTGATTCGCTGATCCGAGGACCCTGCTTGGTCTTTAAGTTTTTGCTGCGATTGAAAAAGGCGACCAGCCCCCAGTAATGCTGTTGCTGGATCTCGGTGGCGATCATGTGATCGTGGCACTGCGCACAATCGATTCGGATACCAAAGAATGCAGGTGCGACGGCCTCGGCAATCGCTTGGGGATTGTCGTTGCGTTCGTAGAGGAACCACACGGCTCCATCCTGTTCGGGACTCTCGGGACGAGCCAGCAAGATCTCCCGGGCGACTTGATCCCAAGGCCGATTGCTGCGAAAGACGTTTTCCAAATAGGGTCGCCAGAGGTTCTTGCGTTCGGCGATCTTTCCGCGCGGGGCGCGTCCCATAAGCAACGCGTCAAACGTATCGGCAAAGTTGCGTACATAGTCCTCACTTGCCAAGAGTCGCTCGATTTGACTCAGGCGCTTGTCCGCTGAAGGATCCTCCAAAAATGACCGCCGTTCAGCGAGCGTAGGGATACGCCCTGCTAGATCCAGATAAACACGTCGGAGGAACTGTTCATCGGTGCAAGGCCCTGCGGGAGCCACCGAGGCCTTCTGGTATCCAGCCAGGATCCTTGCGTCGATCTGCTGCGGGATGTCTTGAGCCCAAAGCCCTCGGCACCAGGAACTCTGTATGCAGAGAAGAGTCGCGAGCCCAGCGACGATCAGATGCGACAGCAATCGGGTGCAGGGTTTTGACATGTGGAGAAAGGGAGATCTAGAAATCATCAGGAGGGGCGGGTAGCCGAAGCGCAACCTCGGAACCCATCACCTCCATTTTATTCGAAGCCCCCCTCGGTGTCAGCTTCGATTTTCCGATTCAGTTACACACCGATATCTTCATTCCACAGTTCCGGGTGGTCTTGGATGAACTGGCGCATCAGATCGATACACTGCTGATTGTTCAGGATTTCCAATTTGACGCCTCGCGAACGGGTGTATGCCTCGGGACCTTGGAAGGTCACGTTTTCGCCGATAACGATGCGGGGGATTTTGTAGAGCAGGGCGGTGCCGCTGCACATGTCGCACGGCGAAAGGGTTGAGTACAAAACCGACGCTTGATAATCGCGAGCCGACAGCCGCCCAGCGTTTTCTATGCAAGCCATTTCGGCATGCAGGATCGCACTCGAGCGTTGGACACGCTGGTTGTGTCCGCGGCCTATAATCTCCCCGCGAAGGACTAAGACCGAACCTATAGGGATCCCACCCTCATCGCGTCCTCGAATGGCTTCCTCGATCGCAGCTTGCAAGTATAGGTCCATAGCGCTGATGTCTCCTGCAATCGCGACGGATCTACTTGCTGATCTTGTAAACCACCAGTTCGTCTTGGTCGCGAATGTAGAGATTGCCATCGACAATCACCGGATGCGGCCAACTCTCCCCGTTGTGGGTCGCCAGCTTGAATTTACCCAGGAGCTTATAAGCCTTGGTGTCGGTATCGATCATGGCCATCACACCATCTTGGTAGCGGAAGAATAGCTTTTTATCGGCAGCGACAATGGCTGCCGAACCGCCGCCGGCACCGCGACCTTTGTCCCAAAGATCCTTGCCGGTTTTCCATTCCACGCAAGCTGGGAAGCCGTTGTTGTGACCGTGTCCCATATAGACATGATCACCGATCATGATCATCCCTCCGTGATGGTTCTGAAGCTCTTTGGAGGATTTGTAATAAACCTCTTTTGCTTTCCATCGCTTGTTTGTGTCTTGCGAAATCTCCAATAGAGCACTACCTCCATCGCCGTATCCAGTCGAGCAAAACACGTAGTTGCCGCTGATCAGTGGGGTTGGAATGTTGGCGGTTGTGTTGGCGACTTTATCGTAGTTCCAGAGCAATTCACCGGTCTGTGCGTCGTAACTGACGATCCCGTGGCCGACGAGTTGGACGTACTGCTTGCGTCCCGCAGCGTTTGAGATCACGATCGACGAATAGCCAGCGCCGTCATTGCCTCGGAGCTTGCCCTCAGGTGCTTTACCGGACCAAATCACCTCTCCGGTTTTCTTGTTCAGCGCCACGACCATCGCATCCTTGCCACCGGGCGTGCACAGCAGTTTTTCGCCGTCGATCAGGGGTGATTCGCTATAGCCCCAACCCGATTCCATTTTTCCTTTGAAGTCGCCAGGAAAGCTTTTCTTCCAAGCCACCTTGCCGGTCTTGGCCTCGCAGCAGACCATGACTCCGTCGAAGCTCATGGCATAGACCAATCCGGTTTCAGGATCAATGGTGGGTGTGCCGTTGGCTGCACCTTTGTCGGGAGTAAAAGGTGTTTTCCAAACCGGGGCACCGTCTCCTGCGTTTAAACAGACCAGTGTCGTCTGACCATCGATGTTCCCGATGGTGTACAGCAATCCTGCATGAATCGCCAGGCTAGCCATTCCCGATCCGAGTCCCTTGGTCCGGTAGGCGATCGATGGGCCGTCGTCTGGCCACTGATCGAGCAGGCCGGTCTCTTTGGCAATCCCATCGCGGTTGGGTCCGCGCCATTGGTACCAGTCATTCGCGAAGAGAGATCCAAAGGGTAGGACGCCAAGAGCAATCACCAAGGCCGCAAATCGACGTTTCATCAGTGCTTTCCTAAAGTTCGTGCAGTAAGGGAGTAGAACGAAGGCGATTATAGCGGAACGGGGCGTAAATCGCAAAAAACCAGACTTGACCGGTACTTTGCGCATTTTGTATAAGCCCCGCATTATGAAACTTGCAGTGATGCTGCCAAATTGGGTCGGAGACGCCTGCATGGCGACCCCTGCGCTGCGCGCGCTGCGCACAGAACTCCCGGCCGACACCTCGATTTGTTGGGTCGCAAGGCCTGGACCACTGGGAGTGCTCGAAGGACTCTCGTGGGCCGATTCGACGCTAGCGTACAAGCCCCGCGCGAAGCCTGCGGTGGGGAAACCGCTTCTGAACCGGCGGGGACTGGTCCGTGCTCTGAGAGCCGAACGCTTCGATGCGATTTTGTATTTGACCAACAGCCTCTCGACAGCCCTCATCGGAGCGTTTGCTGGTATCCCGCGCAGGATCGGTTATGCTCGCGACTATCGTTCATGGCTGCTGACAGATCGGATTCCTGTCTGCAGTGGTTCTCGTAATGCGAGGAAAGATCCCTGCATCGACAACTACCTGAGGCTCGCTCAATCCGTCGGCTGTCAAGCCACCGACAAGCGTACGGAGTTGGCTATACTGCCCGACGATGAATCGCTTGCGACCCGATGCCTAGAGTTCGTCGGACTGGATTCCCAGCGCGAGTTGATCGTCATCAACACAGGTGCGGCAACAGCACCAACGAAACGATGGCCAATTGAACAAGCTGCCGTCGCTGCAGCATCGCTTGCGCGGGATCTCGACGCGTCGGTCCTGATCCACTGCGGGCCTGCCGAACGAGATAATGCCAATGCTATCGAGGCGCTAGCGAATGATCCTCAGGTCAAGAGTATGGGACGCTTTGCGGAACTGCCGTTGGGATTGAGCAAGGCCCTGATCGCTCGATCGCGGTTGATTGTCTCGACCGATTCCGGTCCTAGGCACATCGCCGTGGCCCTCAACAAACCGGTCGTCTCTTTGTTCGGCTCGATCGATCCGGGGCTGACACGCACCTACAATCTTCCTGAAACCGTTGTGACGCTCGGATTGGACTGCCAGCCATGCGGCTCGTACGATTGCCAGTACAAGCATGCGAGGTGCATGCTCGAACTGGACGCAGCCCGCGTGGTCAGGGCCGCCAAGCTCGCTTATAGGCAGACAGCCACCCAGGGCGGCTTTTTGGTGAATATTCGCTAAGAAATATTTATTGATAGAGACTTAAAAATGCTTCGTCGATCCATCGCCTTTGCAGCCGTGCTAGGATTCGGTGTTGTGCTCGGCTGGGGATTTCATGACAGAATCGATACCCCAAGTGCCCTGGCGAGCCCTCAGAATCCTGTGGTGATTCCCGCGCCTCCGGTCCCCCAAGGTCAGTTCGCGCCTGTCCAGCCGGCACCTCAGCAACCATTGCAGCTGGCCGGTGGCTTCGTCCCTAGCTCGACCGAAGAGGCGATCCATGTGAGCGTCTACGAAGCGGTCAATCGAGGAGTGGTCAATATATCGACTCGAACGATCCGTCCCGAAGCATTTTTGCTTGTGGCCGAGATCGAGGGCAACGGCAGCGGCTCGGTGATCGATCAGCAAGGTCACATCTTGACCAACTACCACGTCATCGAAGGGGCTCGAAACATCAACGTCACCTTGTTCAACGGGGAGTCGTTTCCGGCTGAGTTGGTCGGTCAGGACCCCGACAACGATATTGCAGTGCTAAAAATCAGCGCCCCATCGGATATGCTTTTTCCAATTCGTTGGGGAGAATCGAGCCAATTGCGAGTCGGTCAGCACATCATCGCCATCGGCAACCCGTTCGGATTCGAACGGACGATGAGCACCGGGATTATCTCGAGCCTCAATCGCCAGATCACTTCGAGAACCCGACGCACGATCCGCTCGGTGATCCAGATCGACGCCGCTTTGAACCAAGGCAATTCGGGAGGACCTCTGCTCAATTCGCGAGGCGAACTGATCGGGATGAATACCGCGATCGCTACTCGGAGTGGAGACAACGCCGGGATCGGATTTGCTATTCCAGTCAACACCATGAGCCGCGTGGTGCCTCAGCTCATCAGTACCGGCAGAGTAGCACGTCCAACGATCGGAATCCTCCAAGTCTTCGAAACGGAAAACGGTCTGCTCGTCGTGAACATGACTCCCAATGGCCCAGCCGAAAAAGCCGGCCTGCGGGGTTCGAGTATCGAACGGCGCAAAGTCCGATCGGTGCTCGGGATGATCGAGCAGGAATCGGTCGATCACAGCCAAGCCGATTTGATCATCGCAATCGATGATACCAAGGTCAAGCAAGCCGATGATCTCTTGAGTGTGATCGAGACCAAACGGGCCGGGGAGGTCGTACGCTTGACGGTCGTTCGAAGTGGCAAAGCGATTTCGGTTCCAGTAACGTTAGGATCCGGCGAATGATTCCATGGGAACGGATCCAATCAGCCGATGCGGTGATTTTCGACTGCGACGGCACCCTAGTCGACTCCATGCCGATTCACTTTCTAGCTTGGAATCGAACCATGCGGGAGGTCGGCATCGAACTCCCCGAGGATCGTTTTTATGCGATGGGAGGAATACCGACCCACCGCATTATCGAAATGCTCGCCCACGAACAACAGGTGCTCGTCGATGCGCATGCGACGGCCAAGCGAAAAGAGGAAGCCTTCTTTGAGCTGATCCACATGCTCGAACCGATCCATATCATCGTCCAAGTCGCCGAGAAACTTCGGGGCGTCAAACCGATTGCTGTGGCCAGTGGTGGAAGCCGCTATGGGATCGAAATGCAACTCAGGCATGTCGGAATTCTCGATTGGTTCGACACGATTGTCTGCGCCGAAGACACCGTCAGGCACAAGCCGGATCCGGATGTGTTTTTGGAGAGCGCCCGGAGGATGGGGGTGGTTGCCGAGAAATGTTTGGTTTTCGAAGATGCCGAACTTGGGATCCAGGCCGCGAAACGGGCTGGGATGGATTGGCTGGATGTGAGACACTATTTCGAATCGAAACGGATCCCGTTGGCTCCATAGTCTCCTGTTACCGATGATTCGAACCCGTTGGCTTTGGTTTGCACTTGCGCTGCTGACGCTTGCCGTCGCTTGGCCGCTTTCTCAGCGGTTGGCGTTGGATCGTTCGCTCGAAAGGATGTTTCCAAAAGGGGATCCAGACAGGGGCGAATTTCAACGCATCGAAGAGCGTTTCGGTGTCTCTCAGTTCTTGGTCTTTGCCTATCGCGATCAAGAGTTGTGGGCTGAGGATGGGTCAGGGATCGATCGCGCTTTGGAATGGCGCAAGCGGATCGAACAGACGCCAGGAGTCACCTACGCGCTGGACCTCTCGCGGATCGACCAGATGCTCACGACGCTCAGAGGTCCAAGCGGGCTTCTCGGCGCAATCTCAGGTGCCAAACCGCCAAGGCCGCTGCTGGACAAACAGAACTCACTTGCCAAAGAGTACCGTGATCTTTTCGAGGGCCAGACCCATTCAGCAAGTACCGATCTAGTGGCCATCGGTGTGCTGCTTGACAAGAAGCGTTTCAAATCCGAGGAGTCTCTGGTCGCACTGCGTCGCCTAGCTAACAGCGCGCCGGGTGGACTGCT
>JBJTAQ010000056.1:0-3176 GCA_046090945.1 Pirellula sp. | reverse complement strand
TCTTCCTCTTCCTCGGGGATGATGATCCGAGGAGTGACGGTGAACATCAGGGTTTCGGTATCTCGACCGATCGCATTGTTCTTGAAGAGACGATTGATGTAAGGAATCTTCGAGAGGATCGGTGTACCCTTCTCGACACGTTCTTCAGAGAGTCGTTTGATACCACCCATTAGAATGGTACCACCGTCTGGAACGGTAACGGTCGTGCTGACACTGGTTTGCGAGAAGGCTGGTTGCTGAACCGTGATACCTTCGACGATCTCCTCTTCATTGTTGCGTCCTGAGGTTGGCATCCCATTGGATGGGTTCAGGATACTAGTTCCCGTCTTGGTGCTTCTCTTCCCTTGGAAAGTAAACTGTCGATCGGTCGAACCCAAGCGGGTGAACTGAGGCATCATGGTTAGCCGTACGAATCGTTTGTCTGGAGAGACAACCGGTTGAACGTTCATTTGAGTACCTTCGCTCAAGACGACGATGATGGGTCGCTGTCCGACAGCAAAGTCGCCTACGATCGGGATGTAACCTAGAACGAATGGTCGCGTGGTGGTATCGTTGATGGTACCGAATTGGCCATCGAACATGGTTACCTTCGGTGCTTGGAGTACGTTCGAACGCTTGTTCCCTTGGGCAGCTTGCAGGAACAGGTACATTTCGATATCGCTGAGGATCGCGACACCGATCGTGCTACCGGCACCTGGATCGAAGCCACCGAAACTGGGCACCGTGGTGCCGAAGCTGCCTTGAGTGAGCCGTATATCCAAGTCAGCTGTTGGGATCAGAGCGTTCGGATTTTGGCTATTTGCGTCGGTCTCGACACCGATGGCGATCGAAGGACCTGAGTCTTCGCGTGGGATACGATTTCGAGTGTTGTCATCGAGTTGAACCTGGAAGTTCACACCCATCTTCTCAAAGAAGCTATCCGACAACTTGATGAATCGTACTTCGATCGTCACTTGCAGGTTTTGGAGTGCTCGCAGGCTCTTGAGCAAGTCGGCGATCTGCTCGTGAGTCTCTTGAGGTGCGTTGACGATCAAACTAAGGTTTTGGCGGAACGGGCTCATGGTGGCAGTACCACCAGCGTTGAGCCATACGTCGGGCGAGATCGTGGTTTCGATGAGTTGCATCAACTCGGTGAAGTTGGCCATTGACGCCCCACCGAGGACACCTGGCGTGCCGTTCGGATTCATCGTATTGTTGCCAAACATCGAGGATAGGCTGTTATTGGCAGCCGCTCCAGGTGAAACACCTGCATATTGAGCCAGCACGTTGGTGTTTGGGTCGATGCTTGCCAGCTTGCTGTTCCTCAACCCCAAGGCGTCTTGTTCCTGGACGTTGACAGCCACAAAGCTATCTTGAGCTTGATAAGCAGCTTGGAGTGCTCCACCCATGCCGGTGTTGTTATCGGAGATGAAATTCGCGATCGGAATCACTAGATCTCGAACCGAATAGGTCTTGCTGTACATCTCTTGCTGCATGAACCGACGGCTCTGGATCTTGACCACCTCGTTCTTAACCACATAGGTCAGATTCAGCGGTTCGAGCATGTTTTTCAGGACATTCTTGAGCTTGATGCGGTTGCCGCGCAGATCGAGCGTAATCGGTTGATCGGAGCGAAGCCCTTCCTCAGCGATCGAAGGTTCGTCGATCAAAATGATCAGGCCGGTCATCTCCGAGATGGTCTTCAAAGCATCGGCCAGAGGTCGTTCCTCGAAGGAGGCCGAGAATGGTTCCTCGAGCAACTCGAGGATTTGTCGCTCGGATGGTTGTAGCTTAAGCGATTCGTCATTGTACTTGTCGCGATACTTCTTCAGGTCGAACCATTCCTTGACAGGCGGGAACTGCATTGGCTGGCTATCGGTTAGATAAGTAGCCGATGCGCGTTCTGCATCCGTGAAGCTGTTGACCAAAGCCTCTTCCTTCATCGCCTGGATATCTTTTTGTTCCGCGACACGTCGCTCGATCACCGAGCGACCTCGCATCAAAGCAGCGATTTCCGAGTTTGGCTTGATTTCTTCGACTTTCCTTGCGATCACCTCAGCTTCGGCAAACCGTTGGTCGTCCATCAATTCGTTGTATTGATCGACCAGCGTTTGGATTTGCGAGTCTTCCTTGGCTTGCGTGGACTCGTCCAAGCTGATGCGATCTTCGATCTGTTTGTTGCGTTGCTCCAGCTCGATCGAAGCTCGGTTGGTCTCCATCCAGGATTCGACGTTGCCGATGACTCGGTCAACCATCGACAGCATCTGCTTGCGGTAAGCTCCGTCGACATCGGATTGCGAGACTCTTGTTCGGAGATTTTTGAGACGGTCGATCGCTTCGTACGGCTTATCGTTGACCATGCGCTCGGCGTCGGCGATCTCTCCAGAGACTTCAGCGAAGAGTCGCTGCTTGCGCTGCACAGCTTCTCGGTCTTGAGTTGGAATCGCCGAGACGGCTTCCGGCTCGGTTCGACTTTGGAGATAAGCCAATTTGTCTTTGAGTTGGACCCGCGCATTTGCGTCCAATTCATCTTTCTTCTTCCATGCGTTGGCGAAGCATTGCTTGGCCGTCTCGCGATCATCGCGTGCTAGAGCTTCCAAACCTCTTTCGTACCATTGAGTTCCGGTGATACCAGCGTCGGTAGCGACCGCACTGTCCTGGCTGCTGGCTTTCGCAACCTTGGACGGATCGCTACCAGGTTGGTATAAACCCGACTGCACTGCGTTGGATTGATCCGATACCGCTCCAGCCGTAGCAACTCGGCTTGTTGAAGTGTTCGCAAGCGGGCTTGCGGGTGCTTGACCACTCGGTGCCATCGCCAATTTTGGATCCATGCCGCGCAATCGCATCGCGCGGTCGACTTCCATCGCCACATCGCGAGGCTTAATCGTGCTGGATGCGAATTCCGCATCAGCCACCTTCAGCGCTAAGGCTTGATCGATCCAACGCTTGGCATTGATCAAGTCCCCCTTTTGCAAAGCGAGCTTAGACTGTGCCGTGAGAGCTAAGCACTGCTCTTTCGGGGTTGGATTTGCACTAGCAGGAGGCACGACACCCGATCCGCCGGTATTGGCTGCTGGTTGACCGAGTGCGGGCAAAGCTTTAGGCGGTAAGGTGCTCGGTGGCAGTGTGCTCGGTGGTAGTGTGCTTGGTGGTAGTGTGCTTGGTGGCAACGGAGGCAAGAGTCCTTGCTGCGC
>JBJTAQ010000055.1:0-1162 GCA_046090945.1 Pirellula sp. | reverse complement strand
ACACTAGTGGTAAATGGAAAAAACACGACTGGGAATGGTGTGGTACCGGTGCTAGTGAATTCGAGATCTTGCCTAACGCCTCTGTTACATTTGAAATCTGGTTTCGCGAAGATGAAAGGCGAGAGCGGATCCTTGGCGGTTCGGCGAGAGTCGTCCAGTGAGTCGCCAGAGTCGTCCACAAATCCTCGTTTTTCCAGGGAAAACATGCTGTTTTGTAGTGGAGGTGCAGGATTCGAACTAGTTGAGTTCGAATCGTAGTGGAAATCATTGCCGGAACAGAGAGGTCGGGAATGCTTGCGTCATCCCTCGATACAGGATGATTAACCCGAAACAGCCTATCACTCCATCCATTGATTGATCGGCTCGCAAGCATTCACTTCTGGTTGTCGTCATTGGTTTGTCTCCTGACGATTGGATTTCCTTACGTCTGCTTCGTTATTTGGTATACTTCGACGCACTCGTGGTGAGGATCGCAATTGCTGAGCCGTATGACGACGGCCCCTTGCATTTCCTCATTCACACCGGATCTCGCAATGAATCGGGACACGTTGACGCTTTCATAGACTCGTCCGCTCGATTCGATAGTGAATTCGACCGTGTCGTTAAGTGGGCGGCTGATACACAGAGCTGCGATTCATGATTCCCTCAATCAGGTGTTTGGTGATGTCGAACTTGTTCTCGATCTCCCTCACAACACCTATCAAATAATCGAAGATGGCGGCCTCAAGACCGTCAAACGCGAGCTCGAAACCCTCGGCTTGGCCGGAAAGATCGAGTTCCTCGGTCCCAACAAAACAGGGACGTATCAGTTGGTGGCAGGATGAATTGGATCTTAGAAGTGCTACAATTAAAAAATTGCACGGCCGAACCGGTTTCCAAATAGCCGAAGTCATTTAGCCAATTCAAGGCGAGTCTACCCATCATGTACCAATCGATTCGTAAATCGCTGATTGCTCTAACACTTTTGATCGGTTGTGGGGCCAAACTCTGTGAAGCACAGCCGCCCAAAGAGATTACCAACAGCATCGGGATGAAACTGGTGCTGATTCCCAAGGGAACATTTATGATGGGGGCTCCCTTCGATGAAGATGGAGCTGGCAACGACGAAGCACAGCACAAAGTCACTATCAGCAATGAATATTACCTAGGCATAAATGAAGTA
>JBJTAQ010000054.1:0-3490 GCA_046090945.1 Pirellula sp. | reverse complement strand
TGCTGTAGTCCATGGGGATTTCCTGGGATTCGAGAATGTTGCGACGTTCCTCGAAGACCCACTCAAAGCTTGGTAATTGACTCCAGTCGTCGTGCATCGACACGTGACCGAAGAGACGCCGGATCTATTCGATGTCGTTCCAGCCGGTCATGTGTCGATGCACGACGACTGGAGTCAATTACCAAGCTTTGAGTGGGTCTTTGAGGAGCGTCGCAACATCCTCGAATCCCAGGAAATCCCCATGGACTACAGCAAAGTGGTTCTCAACAGCGGGATCGTGATGTGCGATCGCAAGCACGCGTCGATTTGGAAACCACCGTTGCATCCATTCTTTCCGACCCACTGCTCCGAGCAGTTCTGGATCCAGAACAACGCTCGCGGGCTGCCGTTCTTCCAACTGCCGACCGAATTCAACACCCAGTACTGGATGCCGAATTTCCGAGAGTTGGTGCCGACAGCCAAAGTGATCCACTTGGCAAATTGCACTCCAGAGAAACGGCTCGAATTTGCTCGCCAGTTTACTTCCTCCCTTACGACTGCTTAGTTCACGAAAGGATTTCATGATGACCAACTCCGTTTGCTACAAGATCTACGGGCAGGACTTCCACATCGAGCCCGAGAGTGTGCAGTTCGCCAACGCGGTGTTCCATGACGAGTACCGTATCAACGACCTGCGTTCCCACAATGTGCGCACGATTGTCGATGTTGGCTCGCACGTGGGGAGTTTTACCGTGATGGCCCACCATTACTGGCCCAACGCCAAGATCGTCGTGGTTGAACCCCATCCGCAGAGCTTTGAGCTGATGACCAAGAACACCAGCCACATTCCAGACTCGCAATTGCTCCGGATCAACGCAGCGATTTCGTCCAAGCCAGGAAAATGCCTACTATCTTTCCCGGTCTCGAACTCTCGGGTCGCCGACTATGTTCCAGACATTTGGGAATCGCTCGAGCCGCGGTACCGAGATTTCGGCATCGAAGTTCCAGCTCTGACCGTCGAGCAATTCTGGACGCAGGTAACGGACTTTGGGATCGACGAGGTCGACCTAATGAAACTCGATTGCGAAGGGGCCGAGTACTTGATCGTCTCCGAGCTATCGGCTTTAGGTCTGATGGACCGCATCGGCTGGATCCGTGGCGAGTGGCACAGCCGTAAAGACAATCTGCTGCTAGCCAACATCCTTGGCCAGACGCATGTTTTCAACATTGATCCGAACTATCCTCACTCGGTGGGGATGTTTGTGGCGCATCGGATGTGATTTGGGCACTAATACATTCAGAGTCAAAATAATGTAAAGATAAAATCTAAATTGCATGGTTTCGAATTCACTTGTTCGAAAGTGCTCGCTTCACTACATTAATAGAAGCAGCTTCCGAACTGCACTATTGAAGCCTCGTATCTATAGGTAAGAGCTCGTTCTTGGAATCCGTCTCAAGGAGACATAGCGTTGTCCAATCCAGTTTTGAAGATAAGAAATCATCATGCATTAGTTTCTGGTGATCCACCGATAATAGACGATTCCAAACCCGAACAATACATCGGGTATTTCGAAAATCTGTTTGGAGAGCAGTGGATCTTTACTTGCGATCGTGCAACAGGGAAAGCAACATTGCGAGGTGGTGATATTGGGTGGAACAAGGCCATCGATGTTTCCGATGGGTCACCTGGAGACCTTGCGCTAAACGCAACCGAGGCACAGTGGCTAGAGTGTTGCCTTGCTGCCAGCCGGACAGTCGCGAGCAGTTAAATGCCCTGAGGACAAGAATGGATTTTTTTGGCTACGGAGATTCGACAGTGCATTGCAGGATTATAGAACTGCAGCACAACAGACCAAAATGGATCCAGCTGGCCAAGTACTTTTCGTGGATGGGGAATCATTTAATAACTTGCTGCGAGAGCTGGCCAAAGTAGTTCATAGAAAATGATGATCTTCCTTTGCTTTGCTCCAAGAGGCGTTTTAACATACCCAGCTCCATTGATGAGCAGAAATGCGCGAGTGAAACTGCGTTCGGTGCAAGCGTAGCTTCCTGCATCGGCGACCAACTACTTGGTTTGGTCTCCCTTTGGCGGAGCCAACCCTGGGCATAGATAGTGGTGTCAGGGGAGAGGTCTCGGATGGTTTCCGAAGAGAGTTAGTTTCCCTCAACTGAACTAAGGGTATCGAACTTTGTTTGACCCTCCGGTTATACCAACAGGCCGACGCCTCAAAACGTCGACCTGTTTGCGCTTTTACGCAGTCTTTTCAGGGGTTTGCACGATCTAGCCCAGTCTCAAACTCTCTGTCGCGCGATGTCTCTCCAAACACACGCGCGAACCGTCTTGGGTGCTTCTTCTGCCTTTGGCCTCCCGACTCTCGGGAGTCTCAAAGTCTCTCGACCCGGAGGTTATAGAAAAGTCTCTCGCGCCATAACCCATGTCGGAAAATTCCGAGTTTCGACCCTGCGGTTATGGCCGGCGCGTGAAAGAGACACATAACCCGTGCGCAAATGGGGCGTTTTGCTCTCGCGCGTCCCATAACCCAACGAACACGCCAGTTGGTTCTTGGGCGGTTCGGTTTCCCTTCATGTTCGATTTCGTTGGGGTATCGCATCGTAACGGCGCGAAGGCATTGTGTTCTCTCTCCCACATAACCCAAGTCGCGCTTCATGGGACAGGATTCTCGGGTTATTGCCGGCGCGATGATGCACGACGGATTTGATAGGTTGGTGGGAGCGGGGGAGAGAGCGGATCCCGGCGCTGGAGACTACGTGGTGATGCTTGAGGCCGAGACCTGAGCGAATGCCAAAGTCTCGAGAACGCCAGCGACGACAATTCCAAATATTCTGGCAATACGAATTTCGACATAACGTTCCCGGTGAGTCCAGCCAACGGTAGTCACGACCAACGAAAACCAGACGTGGATCGAGCGCGTTGGATTGTTCCGCGCCAGGCGATATGATAAATTTATCTGTCGGTGGATTATGGCAAATTCAATAAACAATTTGGTTAGGCCCGCATGAAACTCTCTCTCGTTCAATGCGATAACAAAGGGGCTCCCGTTGAGCCAATTCCTATCCTCCCGGAAGAATTGACTGCGAATTGCATAGCCACTGCCGATCTGTATCGGCGTGTTGGCTATCAATTGCCTTGGGTTGGGTATGTTGCTGTTGTGAACGGACGGGGTGTGGGTGGTGGAGCCTTCGTGGGACCACCGCAAGATGGCTATGTTGAGATTGCCTACTACACGCTCAAGGAGCAGGAGGGTCTGGGATATGCTTCAAAGACAGCCGCAGGCCTTGTAGACATTGCGCGCAGCCATGATCCGCAGATCAAAATTCGCGCGTTCACACTGATCGAACAGAACGCGTCTACCAAAATTCTTAGCAAGCTGGGCTTTCGTATCGTTGGCACTGCGCAAGACGCTGATGCTGGTGAGGTACTGGAGTGGCAGGCCTAAATCGGTTAAGGAGGCCCGTTTCCGGGCAACTGAATAAGGGAAATCGAACTCAG
>JBJTAQ010000053.1:0-5073 GCA_046090945.1 Pirellula sp. | reverse complement strand
CGACGGTACACCTCCGAATCCACTGCCACCGAAAGACGCGCACAAGCGAGGTCTACACCGAACCATGACACTCGGGGGAACTTATGCTACGCGAAACTACACCGTCAAACACCTGCAAGAACTGAAAGGTAAAACGGTGCTGACGGAAACCATGCCCTTTACCATTAGCGAGGCAGTAGCAGCCGAACAGGCCGGAATCGATCTGATGAAAGTCAAATTCGATCCGAGCAACCCCGCCTCAGCCATCGCGATACGAAAAGCGGCGCCTCATACATTCATGACCTTCTGCATCGGTTTAACCAGGATTGCTACTCCGGCCGAAGCGGTCCGCGCCGGCTTTGATGCGATGGAAATAGGGGCCGATGGGATCATGTGCCAATGGGGGCCGGAATTCATCCAAGCGGTTGCAAGTGTAGGGATCCCGGTCGAAGCCCACGCGGGACTCGTGCCGCGTTTGTCCACTTGGACGGGTGGACTCAAAGCCGTCGGAAAAACTCTTGATGAGGCCCTCTGGGTTTTCAGGCAGATCCGGGAATTTGAGAACGCTGGGGCTTGGGCCGTCGAGGTCGAAGTCGTACCGGCGGAACTGCTTTCGCAAATCTCTAAACGCACGCTCTTGGTGACATCATCGATCGGTGCCGGTAGTGGAGGTGACATTCAATTCATGTTCGCCGAAGATATCTTGGGTAATCATGCCCCTCCTTTCCCAAGGCACACCAAGCAATATCGCAACCTTTATAAGTTGGAGCAAACGCTTCAAGAGGAGAGAATCGGGGGATTTCGGGATTACATTGCCGATGTCAAAAACGGAAATTTTCCAGGTTCTGAGCACATCGTCAAAGCTCCCGATGGACTGATCGATCAGTTCCTAGCCTCGTTGGATGATGAACCACCTAGGTAGCTAGCCGATTCATCATACCCTTTCCATGAAGCATCCATGCGGGCTGTAGCTTCGATAGTGGACGCTGTTCGCTGACTGATTGTACAGGGGGCATTGCATCGCGGGATTTTTTAACCACAGAGGCACGGAGGGGCACAGAGGGACGTTGAGTTCTCGTGCTAGCGATGAGCAACTCTGTGAGTCTCTGTGTCTCCGTGGTTTAAAAAACGTCTTGCAGGGAGGCTCTCAAGGCATTGGCCGGGAACGTCAAGGCTCGAGTATACCTTCGCATGGCTCCAGGCGTTTTGAAAATGGGCCAGGACGATGGCGAATCGCGCTGAGCGAGCCTCGATCCTCATCGAACATGACTCACAAGGGGCAGCAGTGATGCTGCCCCTTAGTTGACTTTTCCCCAGCAAATTGCTACCGTCCAGTATGGACCAACCAACCGATGCTGCTTTCGAAGATATGCACTGGGACTCAATCGAACAGTCTCGCCAGTTGGATTCCGATGAACTATGGCAAAGCGTTTTCGCACTTCGAAAAGTGGCCAGCAAGCGAGTCCTAGACCGGGCCTTAAGCTACTCCAGGCATCCTGAGGCGTTCCATCGCTCCATCGGCGTTTCGATCCTAGCTCAACTAGGCCCGGACGGAGACGCTTATGCCGAGGAGTCCAAGCAGATGATCCGCTCGATGCTCCCGATCGAGCAAGATCCGGAAGTCATCACCTCGCTGATTAGCGCTGTGAGTTTTCGCAAGATGACCGAAGGCACCCAGTGGCTAGTGTCGCTGGCCAATAATCGCTCGGAGGATATCCGCTGGCGGGTCGCTTGGGCTCTACCGATCGACGGTATCAGCGATCCGGATGTGTACCAAACGTGCGTTCAGACGCTTTTGAGGCTCATGCAAGACCCCGAGCCACAGGTTCGAGAGTGGGCCACCTTTTCCCTTTCGATAACCGAGCAGGATACACCGGAAATTCGCAACGCACTTCTAGAACGACTTCGCGATGACGATTTTCAAACGCGCTCCGAAGCGGCAATCGGTTTGGCCAACCGCAAAGAACCAGCAGCCATCGATCTACTGATCGAGCATTTGCAGTCCGATCGAGTCGGTCAATTGTATGTCGAAGCCGCAGAGATCTATGCCGACCGACGCCTTCGGCCCGCTCTGATGGCCCTATCCAAGTGGTGGGATGTCGATCAAGAACTGCTCGAGAAAGCCCTGGCCGCCTGCTCCTGATAAAATGTTTCCGCTGCAAGGCATTCGCCGATTCACTGCATGGCGAAAACAGCTTCGTATAAGTATAATCGATCAGGCCTGAGTGCGAAGTGCGCAGGTGTTTGGCCAACAAATAGTCGCAGTCCTGATTCCCTCGAAAGCCCCCACGCTAGCTATGCATCAACTATCCCAAGCTAGACGTTTGCCCACAACGGCCTTGCGGATCGCTTGGATGATGCTCGGGATTTCATCGTTCGTTGCGTATCTTAAAGCCGATGAACCACCCTTGTCGCAGGCGATTGATCGAATCGTTGCGGAGGATTATCGAGGGCCCGAGGTTCCACAAACCAGCGACACGGAGTTTCAACGCAGAGTCTATTTGGATTTGATCGGCCGAGGGCCGAGGCCCGAAGAAACCAGAGCGTTTCTCTCGCAAATCGCTTCGGATCCCCTCGGCGCGTCATCTGCCCGACTGACGCTGATCGATAACCTGCTTGCGAGTGACGAGTTCTCTCGATACTACAGCAAAGTCATCGAGGTAATGTTCACGGAGCGTCGCGAGGTTGTATCGACCCTGGAACTGCGAGAATTTATTCGGAGATGGATCGACCAGGACAAGCCGTTCAATGAGCTTTGTATGGAGGTGATCGGAGGAGACGGTGCCGGAGAGCAGTTGCGTGCCGCGGGAAGTTTTTTCATCAATCGCAATGCCGATCCGAACTTGGTCGCAAGGGATGTCAGTCGTATTTTCCTCGGTCGCGATGTTCGATGCGCTCAGTGCCACGATCATCCATTGATCGATGATTACGATCAAGCTGAGTACTTTGGCGTTCTATCCTTCGTCAATCGTAGTTATTTGTTCAATGATGAAGCACGCAACAACACTCCGTTCGTGGGAGAGAGGGCTGAAGGCGATTTGGAGTTCACTTCGGTATTTCGCCCGCAGGATGGGAAATCGTCGGCCCAGCCCGTTCTGCCAATGTCGATTGCAATGGATGTCGAACCCGATTTTATCGATAGCGATGACGCCTACGTCGTTCCACCGAGCAAGCAGCAGCGAGGGATTCCTCGATACAGTCGAAGGCAGCAATTGGCCGTATTGGCAACCCATCGGGAAAATGAATCCTTCAATCGCAACATCGCAAATCGATTGTGGGCCAACATGCTCGGCCAGGGAATCGTTCATCCGGTGGACATGCATCACTCCGACAACCCCCCGGTATCCGCCAAACTATTGAGACTTCTGTCGGATCACCTAGTGCGTTCAAACTATGACTTGAAAGCATTCCTCAGGCAGATCGCTAGATCGCAGACCTATCAGCGCAGTTCTCGAATCGAAGATCTTTGCGATTGGCAGATTCCCAGCGACATGGACAGCAAGCTAGAGGCTGAGTTGGCCGCTTTGCGCGAGTCGCTCGTCAACATACCGCCGCAACTGAGTCAACTCGAAAACGAGCTCGAGTCGGCAAAAAAACGATGGATGCAATCGCAAACGGACGTTGCAAATTTGCAGCAGAAGGTGGTCGAGGCCAAAGAGCTGTTCAAAGAATTTCAGGAGCGGCTGACTGCGGAAACGAAATCTCTCGAGGAATTGAAAGCCAAGCAGTCGAATCCTGGCAGTGAGCCGAAACCCTCGTTGGAGGAAGAATTGGAGGAGCTGCAAGAGAAGGTTCAGAAATCCCAGCGGCGGTGCGACGATCAACGCACTCGCATCCTTGCCTTGGTCAATCGTCGAATCGCGCTTGGAGAGTTCGTCGCAGAAGCTCGAGGTGTCGAGCGAGGTGTCCGAAGACGCATTCAAGCACTTGTCGATCTGCAATCCGATGCCCAGCAAAAAGAACGGCATATTCGAATCTTAAGGAATTATCTGGTTGGACGTGCTGAACTAGCTGCCGCCGACTTGCAAAATCCTGCTATCGAGGATCGACGAAGGGAGCTCGAAATACTTGAGGCTGAGTTGATCGAGTCCTGGCGCAGTAGCTTTGCGCTGTGTCGATTAAGAGCACTGTCAGCTGAACAATTTACCGGAGCAACCTACTACGCAATGGAGTTGTATCGACCGATTGAGCAAAAAGCTCGGGATCAGTGGGCCAGCAATCACCAAGCGAACTCCGAACTCCGAAACGATGTCAAACAACGTCAGCAGTTTATTAACGCTGCTGTCAGCGGCAACATGTGGGATACCGTCGAGGATCTAATCGTTCCCCGCTTTTCGTTCTCTCCCGGAGCACCCCAAGACGGATTCTTTGCGACGGTGGATCAATCGCTTATGATCCAAAATGATGCAAACTATCAAGCTTGGCTGAAATCGACTCCAGGCAATTTGGTCGAACGACTCATGGGCATCGACAATCCAAGCTCGCTTGCAGAAGAGTTGTATCTGAGCATCCTCGGACGCCTACCCGATGAGCAAGAAAGCGATATGGCGCGCGAGCTACTCAGCAGCCATAGCGATCAACGACCTGCGATCGTCCAAGAATTGGTATGGGGCCTGTTGGCTTCTTCGGAATTTCGTTTTCTGCCATAGTCAATAAATGATGGACAGTTCCAAGTATAGGCCCTGCGGTTCGATTGAGCATGCGATGGGGCGTCGTCAGTTCATGGGCGATTTTTTAACCGGCCTGGGAGTCGCTTCCGGGATCAGTCTTTTTTCCCATCCCTTGGGCGCGGGTGAACTCGTCAAGCAGAGCAAATCGATCGTCGTGATTTTCCTTGATGGCGGTATTAGCCAGTTTGAGTCCTGGGATCCAAAATCGGATTTAGAAACCGGTGGGCCTTTCAAAGCGATACCGACAACTGTACCCGGCATTCATATCTCCGAATTGCTACCCTACACGGCCCAGCAAATGCATCACATGGCCTTGATCCGGAGCATTCGCACCGATCTCGATGATCACGGTCTGGCAAGGAACTTGGTTCGCACCGGACGCATGACCCGCTCGGCGACCGAGTTTCCTGAAGTTGGAGCCATC
>JBJTAQ010000052.1:0-3515 GCA_046090945.1 Pirellula sp. | reverse complement strand
CTCGAACGACTCCTTCGGGAACACACGCATATTGCGTTGGTGACCGATTCGATGGGGACGATCACCGGGATGATTACCCTTGAGGACATCGTCGAGGAGTTGCTCGGAGATATCCAGGACGAGTATGACATGCTCCCGATCCATGCGGTGCGGGCGGGCCAAGGCTGGTTGGCTGGAGGAGGCATTTCGCTTACGAGGCTCAGCGAGCTGACCGGCATCGACTTAGAGGGAGCCGACAGTTTCCCCAACCTCAACGCCTGGGTCTCGGAACATCTAGGACACCTACCCATCGGGGGTGACTCACTGGAGCATCAAGGGATCCGTATCCAGGTGCGCAAAGTCCGCCGCCAACGAGTCCTCGAAGCCCTCCTTTTACCGAATCCTGGCGCTTAATTTGGCCTCAGGAGCACCGAGTTACCAGAGGAATCATCGGACCCGTTAGGGTTGTGGACCGAAGGCGGTGACAGGTGTAAAGACGCCGTCGTTCTCGTCGGCGATGATCTTCAAGGTGGCAGCGCCGACTGGGCTGTGCAGCAACACGGTGTGGATCGGTATGGCAACTTTAAACTTGCCGGACTCCTCTTTGTGTCGATTGTAGAATCTCAACTCCTCAACCGTGTTGTCTTGGATCTCACCGTCGGACAACAGGAAAATCGCATCCGGCTGCAATTTCAGAGCCAGCCCAATGCTTGTCGCCGGTAGTGTAGCTCCCCCGTGCTGGATGCTGTTGAGCCATCCATTGAGCCTGTTGACGCTCTCCTGGGTAGGAGGCAAAAAACTACCCCGCGGGGGATACAAGTTAAACATCGGATGCGCGCCAAAGTCAAAACTGATCACATAGAACTCTTGGTCCTCGGATAAACCCTTGATCGCTCGAATCAATTCCCTTCGAAGCGTCGGCCAGCGTGTCCCCTCAAGCATGGATTGCGAACTGTCAATCACAAAAACAAAGCGTTGACCCGCAGCATAGGTTCCAAAAAACGAAGCTCCTTGGCCATACCCCGGCTCCTTGACTGTAGGAACCTCCGATCGACTTCCAACAGCTTGCGCCGCCAAAGCAGTTTGCGCAAAGAGGGCCGAAGCTGCCGAAGCTGCCTCTTCACCTCGGTCGATCTCATACGCATTCGTACTGTTTGCCAACGATGTCAGCTTGGATGTCAGCGTTGAATCCTGGATCTCCGGCGTTACTGGCTCCTGCTCGTGCGACAAGCTCTGTGGAAGACTGCTAGCCAACTCAAGAGTCGCAGGAGCCTGCAACTCGGCATCTTGGCTAGTATCCACGAAAAGTTGTAAGCCTGTCCCAAGCTGTCCACTTCCTCCCATCAGGATCAAGGCCATCGAGACGAGCAAAACCAGATGCACGCAGAGACTTATTAGTATCGAAGTCAACGATCGCGTTCCAATGATCTCCCGCCCCGATCTTTGGCTCATGGGAGCATCCAACCCGATCGGAGGTTATGGCAAGACGCGAGCCTGGGGGCTTGGCACAAATCGATAGGTGCCGCCGTTTTCGTGCGCCAGTAGTTGCATCGGACGCTGAAATTCATCGCGGAAAAAGTGGATGACATGGATCGGGACCTGGGTGCCTCCATCAGACAATAGCCCCTCGGAGGTGTTTAGTTTTCGAACCACCTGAGTCCAATTATCGAGCTTTGTCGCGCCATCGAATAGTAGGAAAATCCCGTCGGGTTCGAATTCCAATGCAGTTTTCACCGCCTCGATCGGTGGTTTTCCATCTTTTTGGATCGTCATTTTTTGCAGCCAACGGACTGCATTCTCGATGTTTTCCCCTGTTGCTTGGACCGGTTCGTCGATTTTCTCCCCCGGAACAAACTCCATGGCTTGAACCTCTCCCCCGAAAAACAGGATCGCAAACCGCTGCTTGGACTTCATCGATCGAAGCGACCTGAGAATCTCCTCCTTGGCAGCATCGAATGCCCGATCGCGCCGCATGCTCGGCGATGCGTCGACAATGTAGACAAACCGATTACCCGTCGCCTTGGATCCGAAGAACTCGGCACCCTCGGTAACCTTGTTCCCCGGCGCTCCGGCTCTGGAGATCTGCTGAGCCAATGCGCTGGCCTGTGCCAGCGACTCGATCCCTAAATCCATCTTCTCCACCGAGATTGCATCGGTGTCAACTTTGACCTGTATCTCAGATGTGTCTGGACTGGAAATATCCGACGTCTCCATCGCGGTCGTATCGAGCTCCGAAATCGACTCCATCGGTGTTTCGATCAACACCTCGTTGGACTCGACCGTCGCAGCTACCACACTCAGTGTCGGTGTGTTCTGCACCGTAACGACCACCCAAGCCCCGAGGATCACCAGCAACACGCCGTGTACTCCCAAACTGATCCACACATCCATCCGATACTTCGATGCCCCAGGTTTACGCGTCGATAAGTATTCCAATGACTTCTTGCTTGCACCGGCGATATGCCTCGGGACCTTCTTAACTGCTTTACCCTTGGTCGGTTTCTCTTCACTGGACTTCTTGGCGGTCGATCGATCGACAATGGGTTGCTTCGGCGAAAGCTTTTGGAGGGTTGAAGCCTTCGAAGGGAGCTCGGTCTGGGAGTCAGGCTGTTTTGCGCGGGCGGATGCTCCTGCGATCATGCTGGCCCAAGCTTGATCCTGCTTAACCTGGGCTGGCTGTTCTTTGGGTCGAATCGAAATGGACTCCTTGGGTATCTCGATTGCGTCCAAGATGCTCTGAAGTTTCGAAACGTCTCCGGTTTCGGCGAGCGCAATGGCTTCGCCGAGCGACGCGGCTGCGGCTCGGTAGAGGGCCGCTTGCTCCTGACAAGCAAGGGCTTCGTAAGCCAACCGGCCGCGCCGGAGCAAATTTTCAGAATGGAGTGAATCTCTGAGCATACGACCAGTCCTTGGATATCTCTTGAGGAAGCGATCGAAGGTGCGTCCGCTACCTATTGTCCAGAAACTGAAAATCTACGCCCGATTTTGGTTCACTTTGTTTGTAGCCAATCTAAAAGAATTTCTCTGGCATGTCGCAACTTCCCGATCACATCCTCCTGGGAAACGCCGCTGCAGAGGATGGTCGCGATCGGGGTCCCCGACGCAAGTTCAAGCCCCTGGGTTGGGTCGTCCGATGCGCTCAGAAGAGGAATATCAGCCAGCCGAAAGGTGGAACTTAGAAGCTCCCGATACGAACCACGCCAGCGGACTTGCCAAAGTCGGTCGACTTGCTTAGCGTTCACCCGAATCGTTGTCGGCGCATAAAGAATTCCTTTTGCAAGCATTCGGTCGTTGATCAATTGATCTTGCGGATCTGAACCGCTGGGCATCCTAGGGACTTGCATGCCGTGCTGCAGGATCCTTAGGTGCTCTTGCATCCAGGAGACTTCCTGTAGGGTTTCATGGAGTTCCATGCTCGCGGACCAACGGGGATTGATTTCCAGCAGCCAAACTTGACCATCACTGTCGAGCTGAAAATCCGCTTGCCACAACCCTTGGAGATAGGTCTCCTGGGGTACCAACTGACCAAAGCGCTG
>JBJTAQ010000051.1:0-6736 GCA_046090945.1 Pirellula sp. | reverse complement strand
ATCTTGAACCGATTCGTCGGGCACAGGCATGCGAACGGCAGCATCGAGCATCGGAGGAGGAGGGGCTAGCCATGGTCCGCGTGTGATCGTCGTTTGGGCGATCGGGACATCCGATGTGACCCAAGCCTCCAACCGTGCAGCGACCTCGGTCATCGTCTGAATCCGTTTGCGAGGATCCTTTTCCATCATGTCGGCGATGATGTCGACAAACTCCTCGCTCAAGTTCGGGTTAAAGTTCCTCGGGTGTAAGGGCGTCGCCTCCAAATGGCGACGGATCTTCGAGGCAGTATCGCCGCCAGGAAAAGGTGCCTTGCCAGTGACCGCATAGTAAAGGGTGCATCCGAGCGAGTACACGTCGCTAGCCGGGTTGACTTGCAAGGGTGTCGAATATTGCTCAGGCGAGATAAAATCCGGAGTTCCGACGATCTTCCCCGCGCGAGGGTCATCGACAAGGTCGGCTGCAAAGCCGGCCAAGCCGACGTCGGATACTTTGGCTACCGACTCGGGGGTGACCAAGATATTCGCTGGCTTGACGTCCCGGTGAATCAATCCCTCTTCGTGAGCATAGGCCAATCCGAGAGCCGCTTGCATGATGATGCCGGCTGCCTCTTCCTGCGAGAGCACCCCTCGGGTTTTAACGAGCTTGCGCAAGTCCATGCCGGCAACATATTCGGTGACCAAGTAATGGACACTGCCGTCTTGGCCCGCATCGTGGGCTCGAACCAAGTATGGGCAATCCAGCTTGGCCTGCATCCTGATTTCCCGTTTGAATCCAGCCAGAGTCTCGTCAGTCACTCGGTGCAGAGGTAGCACCTTGACAGCGCATTCGCGGCCCATGACCTCGTGGACCGCCTTGAATACCTGGCCCATGCCGCCTTGACCAATAAAATCGGTAATCACGTACGGACCGAGCCGAAACTTTGTTTTACCGTCGGCCAACTGGAACGCTTGGTATTCGGTGATGGCTCGCTGTTCGAGCAAGATGCTCCGCAGAACCTTGTCCTCGTCGACGGACTCCCCTTTGGCTTGCGCGCTGAGCATCTGATGCTTGAGCAATCTCAAGCAATACTCCCATTGCTGGGGAGGCACCAACCCGCTTGCGAGCACCGTTTTTTGGAAGTTGCTGGTCATATCACTAAAGATACACCAAAAGAGTATCATGGTGACGCAGTCTTTTTACGAAAATCAACCCTTGCATCCAACCGACCACCATGGACTTAAAACTCAATGGGCATGTGGCAGTGATCACCGGTGCGGCGTCGGGAATCGGCCGAGCCACTGCGGAACTCTTTGCTGCCGAAGGCGCTTGCGTGGCCCTTTGGGATACCGATCCGGCGACGGATGCGTTGGCCGTAGAAATCGAAGGGCGCTTTAAGGTTCCTGCACTAGGATTGCGAGTCGATATCAGTCTGGAATCCTCGGTCAAGGAGGCTTTGGATAAAACTCAAGCGGTCTTTCCGAGGATCCAACACGTCGTTCACAGTGCGGCGATCGGCTCGAGCAAATTCGGTTTCCCTTTTACGAAGCTTTCGCCCGAAGATTGGAAACGGACCTTGGATGTCAACATCGTGGGGATGGTACGCATCGCAACAGCGCTTAGCCCCGCACTGGTTCGATCCGGGGCTGGCACTTGCGTTTTTGTTGGGTCGGTTGCCGGACAGATCGGATCCCAGACCGATCCGCCGTATAGCGCCAGCAAGGCCGCGATGATCAACTTTGCCCAGTGCATGGCAAAGGATCTTGCTCCCCACAACGTTCGGGTCAACACGGTCTGTCCTGGAATGGTCCCAACCAAACTCAATCGATCGGTTTGGCAAGCTTGGTACGATCAGGCTGCGCCTGCCGACAGGCTCGACTACGAGATTTGGGCCGAGCGGAAAATCAAGCAGTTCGTGCCATTGGGAAAATGGCAGACTCCCGAGGAGATCGCCTCGATGATTGTGTTCCTCTCCAGCTCGCAGGCGGGTGCGATTACCGGTCAGACGATCAACGTCGACGGCGGGTACGTCATGCACTGGTAATACGGTCTAGGGACGAGTCTATGCCCTTGTGGGTGCTTGGAAGTCGCTTAAGTCCCCTTTGGTGTTGCATCTTGGGCAGATCCCCAAGGCGGATATCTAGATGAATATGCCGATGAGCTACTTTGCGAAGGGCTCGGAGTGAACTAAATTGACACATAGTTGAGGAACCGCTTTCGCGTTGTTCCACTTAGGAATCCTGAATTAGGACAAGCGACCAGCGTCGCGATCACGATATCGATCACTGAAGATTCCTTCTCCGTTCCCCCTGGCCGATGCATCGCTGCGCATCGCGCCGAGATTGCAATCCATCATGGCCTCTATGAAGCTGTTTAAGGATCCCACACTTTGGCCGAGAATTCGTCAAGCCACTGGCACTGTCTATGGCGACATCGGCACCTCCGTTCTTTACACGACGATGGAGATCACCCGCGAGACGATTTTGCTCAAGCATCATGCCGAGGGCAATCACTCGGCTGGCGACTTGATCGCTCAGGGTGGCAAGGATTTGCTCAGTCAGGGGGAGTTGTTGGGTAGCCTGAGTTTAGTTTTTTGGGCGCTGATTTTTCTGACGGTCAAGTACGACTTGATCGTGATGCGAGCGGATCATCGAGGCGAGGGAGGGACCTTTGCGCTGTTGAGTCTGCTCAGGGGCTACACAGGCAAAATCTTTGCAGGAGGTTTTATCAGCTTCCTGGTCGTATGTGCAGCTGGTTTGCTGGCGGCCGATGGGATCATCACACCACCGGTGAGCATGCTTGGTGCCTTTGAGCCTCTGGGGATCCCGATCTCGATGATGTTGACCTTGGTCTGCTTGGTAATACTCTTCAAAATGCAATGGCGGGGTACGAGCAAGGTTGGGGGGGCCTTTGGATGGTTTATGATCGCCGTATGGTTTCCATGGATTGCGCTCAAGGGGCTTCCGTGGGTGGTTGCTCATCCCGAGGTTTTTTTGGCGATCAATCCGGTGTATGCGGTACAGTTTCTGGCGAGTTTCCCGTGGATTGGAGCGCTGGTGATCTTAGGTGTCGTCGTTTTGGCGATCACGGGGGGAGAGGCCAAGTACGCGGACATCGGACACTTTTCGCGCAGTAGCGAGTCGCACTCGAGCAGCATTGACAGCATCGAACCGGCCCTCTCGGGCCGATTGCCAGTGATGTACTCCTGGTTCATGATCGTTTTGCCCTGTTTGATCCTCTGCTATGCGGGGCAGATCGCCTACATGCTCGATCAGGGAGTACCCCCTAGAGCCAACACGTTTTATGCGCTCACGCCCAAGGTCGGTAATCCGACGATCGACCGGATCATTCAGGTGATCGACGTTGCGATATCGGCGGTCGCTGCGATCATCGCATCCCAAGCTCTGATTACGGGCATGTTTAGCATTGTCAAGCAAGCGACGGTTGCAGGATTCGTTCCCCGCTTTAGGGTCTTTCACACCGATGAGCACGGTGAGGGACAAGTGTACATTCCGGCGGTGAACTGGGCTCTTTTTGCGGGCTGTGTTGCTGTGACACTGATGTTCAAGACGGCTACAAATCTGACGGCCGCTTATGGGGTTGCCGTTACGGGTTCGATGGCCATCACTTCGATCATCATTTCCTACATCGCTTTTTATCGATGGAAGTGGAATATTATCTGGGTTGTATTGGTCTTCGTTCCGTTCATGATCATCGATTTTGCTTTTTTCGGTGCCAACCTATTGAAACTTGGTAGCGGAGGTTACTTCCCAGTCCTGATCGCCACGGGTTTGATCTTGGTGATGCTGACTTGGCAGTGGGGGCGAAAATCCCTGGCCTCAGCCTTTTACGACTTTGGGGTTCGCGAAGGTAAACGGGTCGAGTGGTTGGTTTCCTTACGCGATATGCTCGATGAGCTCGAGATCACACTCAAAGAAAACCTACCTGCAGCAAGATCTCTGATCCAGGGCCGCAGGCGATTGGTCGAGAGCGATCGCGCGGCGGTATTCTTGTGCTCGCGACCTGTAGACTCGACCGACGACTACGTCCCGGTCGTGATGCGAATCTTTCTCAAAAAATATGGCGTGCTACCCTCCCAAGTGGTCCTCATGCACATCAACCAAACGACACTCGCTCGGTATCCTGCAGCCGATCGATACCAAGTCGTCAAGTTAGGTAATGACATCCACTCGTTTGTCGCCAGCTACGGTTATATGGAGCAACCAGATATCCGACGGGCTCTGAAAGATATTCAGTCTGCTGGCCTGTTACCGATCGCTGCGGAGCGTTGGATCATTGAGGTCGGAGAGGAGGATATCATCGCTTCTGGCGATCTTGGGCCAGTTCAACGATTCCGAGTTTGGCTCTTTAGTTGGATCTTGAGGCTTTCGACACCTGCTCACAAGTATCTCGGTTTGGTCTATGACGCGGCCGTTTCCAAGGAAGTCATTCCGGTGGTGTTTAGTCGCAAGAATACCCGCATCAATCTGCCGGAACTTGAATTGATTCAGAATACACCGGTCAAGTAGAACTTATGCCGTCGCTGCGATCGATCTTTCGAAAAGCTTTGCATCGCACGGTGCACCGATTTGGTTTTCGATTGGTGCGGGCTCCGTTCTTTGAACGCGCAATTCGAAATTGGGAACTCGATCATCAGCCGTTTTATTTTGTCCAAGTTGGAGCTCACAACGGGATCACTTCGGATCCCTTTCATCGCTTCCTCATTGAAAATCTAGCGTGGGAATCGATCTTGATTGAACCCCAGAGTCCCTGCATCAACACCTTGCGATCGATCTATGCCGATCGAGAGAATATTCGCATCGAGCATGCTGCAATCGGACCTGCAAAACCGTCGGGTGTTGACTCAGACTCAGCGCCGCGGACGCTGACCATTTACAAGGTCAGCGATGCGGCCGTAGGGCTGCCCCACTGGGCCAATCAATTGGCCTCGCCCCGTCGCGAGGTGGTCGCCAGTCACGTCGATCGCATCCCGGATATCGAGCGCTGGATCGAGGCCCATGAGGTCCCTTGCAAGGGGCTTGCTGAGGTTGTCGGGAAACATCGCTTTCCCAGAGTGGATCTCTTGGCGAGCGACACCGAAGGTTTCGACTTTGAAATCGTCAAGCAAATCGATTCCCTGCCCAGTCTCCCGCAGTTTATCTACTACGAGCATCTGCATTTAGGGGCCGAGCAGTATGCTCAGAGTCTGCGTTTCCTCCAGGATCGAGGCTACCAGACCTGCGCAGTCAACAATGGCGATACGTTTGCCTACAGAAGCTTAGGGCAATCGCCCAATGAATCGGTTACAATTCATCGACATTGCGATCACCTGGAGTGACTTCGAGTAAAATTATTTTCGAGCGTCTGAGGCCTGCGTCGGCCTATCAACAGAGGCCCTTGAATCGCACAACACCTGTAGATTGAGTTGCAATGGCAAGGATATTGGATTGGAGGCGATCCGAGGATCCGGTGGATCACGTGCATCAAGCGGTGCAGGCGTTAACCGAGGGGCTCTTGGTCGTCGTCCCGACCGATACTTGCTACATCGCGATGGCAAGCGGACTTGAGTCCGATGCGGTTCGAACACTGGGTTCCTACTGCAGCAATTCCGAGACTCAGTTATGCATCTTGCCCAGGTCGGCCGATGAGTCCAGCGACTTTGTCCCTAGCTTTGGCCTCGGTGCGATGCGTTTGGCTCGCAAAGTATGGCCTGGACCCTTGGTGATACAGCATCGCAATGGAGCCAAGTCGAGCACCATCGACTGCCTGGGTGCCTCCACGCGTGAGGTCCTAGAGACTGCCGATCGGCAGGTTCGGCTCTGGCAGCCAGGCCATGAGATCGTCGGTTCAATCTCACGACTCTTTTCAGGCCCGATCGTCGGTGGGATACCGATGCAGTCCGCCGGAGTGGTTACGGATGTATCGCAGCTGAAAAAGGATTCCAAGATGCTGATCATCGATGCCGGTAGGATCGAGGGGATCGGTGCACCGACTCTGGTCAGTATCGATTCCCAAAAGGGGAAGATCTTGGCCCCCGGGGTCTTGGCCCTCGAGCAATTGCAAGCCCTCTCCCAACTGCTGGTTCTTTTGGTATGCACGGGTAACACTTGTCGCTCACCGATGGCTGCTGCCTTGATGCAAAAGAAGATCATCGATCGCTTTGGAGGAACTCTCGAAACGGTTCCAGTGGCGGTCGCATCGGCAGGCATTAGCGCCTCGGTCGGAGACCCAGCATCAAGCGGGGCGCGTCAAGCCATCCGGTCCTACGGCCTGAATCTCGAGAGGCATCAAAGCACTCAAATCCACCCCTACATGATCGAGCAGGCTGACTTGGTGCTGGTCATGGGCTATCGCCACCGGAGTGTCCTGTGTTCTCAATGGCCCGCGTATTCCGGGAAGATTTTCATGCTCGCTGCCGACGAAAGCGATATTTCCGATCCTTTCGGGGGGCCTACCGAGGTCTATGAACATTGTGCCAAACAACTCGATCGCCACACCAGCTTTTGGGTCGACCAACTCGACCCATCGAGCGTGATCCGGTGGGAATCTTGAGTATAATCTTCGGCTGGATTTCCCAATCTCTATCCCCATTAGGAGCCCTCGTATGCGAATCGCTGTTGCAAGCGACCATCGCGGTTATCAAATCAAAGGCAAGCTCATCACTCTGCTTTCAGCCGACGGTCATGAGGTGCTCGATTTTGGAACCGACAGCGACCAAGCGGTCGACTACCCCGACTTTGCCGTCGCCGTTGCCGAACA
>JBJTAQ010000050.1:0-2582 GCA_046090945.1 Pirellula sp. | reverse complement strand
ATCGATGATCGGACTGATCGATGATCAGTTTAAGAAATCAGCTAGTGCTAGGCCGGTTGGGGTGGGGAGTTTGGCGATCTGTTCTGGGGTGCCAATCCCGACAATTTTACCTCCTCGAGCCCCCCCTTCGGGCCCCATATCGATGATCCAATCGCAGCAGGAGATCAGGTCGAGTTGGTGCTCGACGACGATCACCGTATTGCCTTTATCGACCAGACCTAGGACCAGTTTGACGACCCGTTCGATATCCGCCAGATGCAGGCCGGTGGTGGGTTCATCTAGCACATAAAGTGTCGATCCTTGGGATTTTTTTTGCAATTCGGAGGCAAGTTTGATCCGCTGCGCCTCTCCGCCGCTGAGAGTCGTGGAGCGTTGGCCGAGGGTCAGATAGCCCAACCCGACAGCTTGTAGGCACCCGAGAGCATTCTTCAGATCGGTAAAGCTTTCAAAAAAATCAGCCGCTTGGTCGATCGTAAGTTCCAGGACATCGGCGATACTTCTGTCCTTGTACTTGACCGCCAGAGTCGAGCGATTGAATCGTTTGCCACCGCAGGACGCGCAGGGCACATCGACTTGTTCGAGGAAGCTCATTTCGAGTTTCACTCGGCCAGCCCCGGCGCAGGTCTCGCAGCGGCCATCGCCTGAATTGAAACTGAATCGATTCGACGGGTATCCTCGCGCCTTGGAATCGCGTGAAGCGGCAAAAACTTTGCGGACTGCATCCCAGAACCCGCAGTAGGTAGCCGGGGTGCTTCGTGGAGAACGTCCGATCGGGGATTGATCGATTTCGAGCATGCGCTCGATTGAATCGGCCCCTTGAATCCCTTTCCAATGCTCTCCGGAGCGTTTCGACTCGGTCAACCAAACGCCGAGCGCGGGCACGAGAGTGTCGTGAATGAGCGTACTTTTCCCGCTTCCACTCACTCCGGTGACTGCGATGAGTCTTCCAAGGGGCAATTCGACCGCTACGTCGCAGAGGTTGTTTTTAGTGATTCCGTCGATTCGCAGGGTTGGATGTTTCTTGTCGACCGGACGTCGCGGAGTTTGGTGCATCCTGTAATCGGAGCGAAGGTATCTTCCGGTGAGTGAATCAGGCGTCTTGAGAATTTGCTCAAGATTTCCTTGGGCGACGACCATACCTCCTTGGGTCCCGGCTCCGGGTCCCATATCGACGACAAGATCGGCAGCCCTCATCATCGACTCATCGTGTTCGACTACAACGATGCTGTTGCCTTTGCTTTGCAGGGACTTGAGAATTGCGATGAGTCGCTCGGTATCCCTGGTATGCAGTCCGATCGAGGGTTCGTCCAAAACATAGCACACCCCGGTCAGGCCTGTGCCGACGCTCGTCGCTAGCCGGACACGTTGAAGTTCTCCTCCGCTGAGGGTCTGACCTGGGCGATCGAGAGTCAGATACCCCAAGCCGACTTGGTCGAGATACTCCAGTCGCGGCAGGATCTCTTGGAGGATCGGTCGGGCGATCTTATTCCGCTCCGGATCTGGCGAAAGTTCGCGGATCCAAGTCTTGAGTTCCCCGATGGATTGGGAGGTGATTTGAGCGATCGAGAGGCCTTCGAGTCGAATGGCTAGCGATTGCGGTTTGAGCCGCGAGCCATGGCAAACCGGGCAAGTTCTATCACGGCTTTCGCCGATCGCGCCGTAGCCTTCGCACTTCGAGCATGCGCCATAAGCGCTGTTGAAGCTGAAGGTACGTGGTTCTATCTCAGCAAGACTCAACCCGCATCGCACGCAGGCGAAGCGAGTCGAGTATAAATGCTCCTGGTTATCGATCAGAATTCGAACCAGCCCGGAGGTCAATTGCAGGCCGTCGAGGATCGCTTTCTCGATGCGATCTCGATTGTCGCGGCGCATGATGATCCGATCGACGACCGCTTCGATGGTGTGCTCCTTGCGGACGGCCAGCTTAGGAACGGCATCAAGTTCGTACAGTTCGCCGTCGACTCGGACTTTGAGGAGCCCAGCTTTTTCTATTTTTGTAAATATTTCAGCGTGGGCTCCTTTTCGGTCTAAAACCAAAGGGGCCATAACGGTCAGTTTGGTTCCTTCGGGCGACTTGATCACCGACTCGATGATCGTCTCGGAGGATTGTCTGAGGATCGGTTCGTTGCACTGATAGCAGGAGGGGATCGCGACGCGGGCCATGAGCAGTCTGAGGTAGTCGTAGACCTCGGTGATTGTCCCGACGGTGCTGCGAGGGCTCTGTACGCCTTGCGATTGATCGATGCTCAAGCATGGTTGAAGGCCACGCACCGAATCGAGTTTGGGGCGTTCCATCTGATCGAGGAACTGACGTGTGTAGGTCGAGAGGCTTTGAAGGTACTGCCGCTGGCTTTCGGCAAAGAGGGTGTCGAAGGCAAGAGAGCTTTTTCCGCTGCCGCTGACACCGGTCAGGACAATGAACTTGCCGCGTGGTAAATCGATATGGATGTTGCGAAGATTGTGCGTGGAGGCCCCGCGGATCTGCATCGAAGCTGGAGTGTCAGCGTTTTTGGTTGCGGATCGGGGCATCTTTGGGCTCGTCCTTGAAGTACACAGCGTTGTATCCGAGTTCCTGAAGTTTC
>JBJTAQ010000049.1:0-8354 GCA_046090945.1 Pirellula sp. | reverse complement strand
CGACCCAGGGGCCAGTGCGGCAAGATGATCTCCGACCTAGTCGGTAATCTTGGAAGCCTAGCTGACGAAATGTGCTTTATTCACTCGCTGACCGGAAAAACCAATACGCATGGTCCAGGCGAGAATTTCATGAACACCGGCTTTACGCTAGATGGATTCCCAAGCATCGGAGCATGGACCACCTATGCATTAGGAAGTGAAAACGACAATCTGCCTGCCTATGTCGCTATCCCAGACCCTCGTGGTGTCCCCCAATCAAGCGGTAATTGCTGGAATCCAGGTTTCCTGCCTGCGGCATTCCAAGGAACAGATTTCAATGCCGCCGCACCTATTAGGAATTTGGCAAAACCTGTAGGTGTTTCAGAACAAAACGATCGAGCGACTCGCGAGTTCTTAGCCAAACTTAACCAACATCACTTGGAACGCTATCCTGGAGATAGCGAATTGGCTGCTAGAATTTCTAGCTATGAACTCGCTGCCAGGATGCAGTTGTCGGTTCCCGAAGTATGCGACCTAGCATCCGAGTCGGCTCACACTCTAAGAACTTATGGTGCAGATCAAAAAGGGACTCCGGTTTTAGAGACTAAGGCAGCCTATGCACGGAACTGCATTCTAGCCCGGAGATTACTTGAACAAGGAGTTAGATTCGTTCACTTGTTCAATGGAGCTTATCAAGTCGGTGGAGAAGGAACAAGTAACTGGGACGGACACAAGGTGCTCAAGGATCAGTACACCACCCATGGAGAGATTTTTGATCAGCCGACCGGAGCTCTGCTGAACGACTTAAGACAGCGCGGATTGCTAAAAAACACCCTTGTGGTTTGGTGTACGGAATTCGGAAGAATGCCAACGTTTCAAGCTGGTGCGAAGGGTAGAGACCACAATCCTGCTGGCTTTACTGCTTGGCTAGCCGGTGCCGGTATCAAAGCACCCTATACTTACGGGTCCACTGACGAATTTGGGTACAAGGCCGTAGAGAAAATCGCCACCGTGTACGATTTCCACGCGACAATCTTGCATCTGCTCGGTCTAGACCATGAGCGGCTCAGCTATTACCACAACGGGATCGAGCGTCGATTGACCGATGTACACGGTCATGTCATCGAGGAAATACTATCTAGCCGTTAGCATTTTGTCATCCGTAGGAATCTACCAGCGTGTTTTGGTAGTCAGCCAGCTCAATGTGAGCAATGCCAAAGCGGCAAAGACAGATCCTGCAGTCAGTGACCAAGCAGAGCCATAGGCATACCACAGCCATCCAGCAAGCAAACTTGCAAGGAATGTCGTAAATCCAGTAATCGCATGAAATACTCCCATCGCCGTACCACGATACTCCTTCGGCGCGTATTGAGCGATCAGTGCTTTTCCTACACCTTCGGTCAGTGCCATGTACACTCCGTAGGTGGCCATCAAGGGCCAAGCCATCCAAGCCTGTTTAGTTGGCAACCAAGCAAAAGTCAGATAGACGATGAAGTAAATCAACCAACCCAGGCCGATCACTCGCCACCTCCCAATACGGTCACTCAGCAAGCCCACCGGATAACTAACCAATGCATAGGTCACATTAAACAACGAATAAGCCAGGACGACCGCCCAGGGTGAAAATCCAAGCTCTCGAACCCGAAGCAACAGGAATGCATCGGAGCTATTTGCGAGCGAAAAAAGAACCAGCATCCCAATAATCCACCAATACGAACCGGGTAGGTACCTGAATTGAGCTAGCGTGTTGGTAATCTTCGAACCCGAGGTTGATCGATGGCCTGACACACTATCTTCAAGACCATCAGCCGATTTTTTGCGAGGATCCTTGACCAGAAACGTCAGCCCCCAGGAAGCTAACCCAAGGAACGCCGAAACTGCAAAGATCTGCCGAAACACACTTTCCGGCGCGTCGATCTGGCTACCATCGAATCGCTCGGAATCCGGCGATCCGGACAACCACCAAAGCAGGAAGGCCGCAAGCGTCGTGCCGACAAGAGCACCCGCAGTATCAAGCGCGCGGTGCAAGCCAAACGCCTCGCCCAACCGAGTAGGTGGAACGGCGTCGACGATCAAAGCGTCTCTAGGCGCGCCTCGCAACCCCTTACCAAATCGATCCAGCATTCTCCCTGAAAGTATCCAAAGTGGTGCACTGGCAACCGTGACGAGGCCTTTACCCAATACAGGCAGACCATAGCCCCAGTTCAGCCACCTGACTCGACCTCCTTTCGTCCCACGACGATCGCTACTAAATCCTGCATAGGCGGACATAAGCGAGACGATCAATACCGCAGCTCCCTCCAAGACCCCGAGCTCGATCTGGCTTGCACCAAGCACTCCCACGAGAAACAGCGGCAAAAGCGGAACCATCATCTCGCTGGATATGTCCGCAAAGAACGATACAAAACTGAGTATCCAAACCGACCTAGGTAATGGCCCAGTGTTTGCCTGTTGCTGGTTTTCATCCACGTGTTGTTCCTATCTCCTCATTTGACTTCCAGCTCAGAGACCAATACCTGTTGCTCCAACGGGACGGCCTGCTCAGATGCGAGCATCGCTTGCCAAACCTGATCCTCGCTACCCAACTGTGAGTCCCCTAGCGGCACCCAAGTCATCAGCGACTTGCTACCAACCCGGATTGTCCCGATCGTGTTTTCTATTTCTAGAAATCTCGCTGGCTCGGTCGTGCATGCTGACATCCAGTATTTGGGGCTCTGATCTGGAAAGGATCCACAAGCGGTCTTCCATTCCTCAAATAACGATAGATCGGGATTCGAGCCCCTGGAATCCGTCCCTAAAAACACCCTTACGCCGACATTCCTTAGCCGTCCTGCCGGATGCTCGGCATGCCGAAAATGCCGATGTGTCCTGGGACAATAAACGATCGCGATTCGGTCGCGATACCGGCTCAGAAATCCGATCTGTCGATCGCACAAGTAGTTTCCATGCGCGATCAAAGCTCGATGCGTACCGCAGAGCAATTCCAGATACTCGTCGATGGTTCCGATGTGCCGGGCATGCTCGGAATCGATCCAGGGGGAAATCCACGCCCTGAATGCTCCTTGTCGTTCTTCGGCATACTCGATTTCCTCGATACTCTCGGCCAAATGCATGCTCAGCAAGCGATGGGTCTGTCTGCAGACCTCGGCAGCCTTGGCCACGATCTGCTTGGATGCCGTATAGGGAGCATGAGGAGCAAGCCCCATCGGGGGCCAGCTCGCGCCCTGGCTATCTAACTCTTCTTGGATCCTTCCGAGAGCAAAGTCCCAGGTCTGCTCTTGGCGTGAGTGGGTGACATCCACCAATTCGATACAGGATTTGATGTAGATCGGCAGATCCCCTACCAGCGTCCTCCAAGACTCAGAACTGGAAGTTTGGCAAACATCCATTGCAGAGGATCGATTCCACTGAGCCAACCAGGGTGCTGTAACGTTGTCGACTACCAATCGAGTCCCAGTCCCCCAAGCCTCCCGGATTCCTAGCTCAATTGCATGACGCTTGATTTTAGCGATATCCAATCCCAGTTCAGCTGCGACTTTGCGCCTAGCCATGATCTGGCTAAGCCAACCGACCATCGAGCCTACCTCGCCTTTGACATGCTCCCTAGATGGCACCTCCAAAGGGCGATCGATATCGCTGAGTTCCAAATGGCAATGTGTGTTGATCAACCCCGGTAGAATCGCCCCGTCCCGGAGTCGGACACGGGGCAAGTTCTCATAAATCTCGGGCAACTGGTTTCCAAAGTACCGAATCAGGCCATCTTGAGCTACCAGAAATCCCCCTCGAATGGCAGGGGATTCCACCGGCAAAATCCAATCGGCTTCGATAACCAGCGATGCCACTTGAGATCGTTCGATCCTACGAGAGATTATCGACCTCGAAACCTTTGCGATAGGTCCGTCGCAGCAAGGCGTTCGCTAGTTCGTGATTCGGAATCGAAATCGACTCAGCATTCCATAGCAATTCAGAACCAGGGAAACGGTTGGCCAGTGTCCCTATCAAGACAGCTTCGGTCAGTGGGCCTGCATATCCAAAATGAGCGGTGGTCGGAGTTCCACCCAAGCATGCGTCGACGAACAGATGGTAGTGGTTACCATCGGGCGCTGCCTCGATTTTGTATTCTGCGAATTGTTTCGCCGGCAATAACATCGGCATTGCGACGTGGGGAAGTAGCACCGCACCTTTTTCTCCCAGAAAAATCGAACCTTGGTCGGGTAAATTGACCTTCTTTCCATCCGCACCCTCCAATGGCCAAGCGGATGTGTCCGGCATTTTTCCCCCATCGCTCCAGGTGAGCAGGAAATTATCCGTGGTAAACGGAGATGCTGGGAACGTGTAGCGCGTGTGGTTCTGCATTCCAAAGGATTTCTTGGGTGCTGCGGAACTGCTCGATATTACCTTGGTGGGCATCCCTAGCTTCAGCGCTGAAAAGACCGGATCGAGAATATGGATCGCCATATCGCCCATGGTCCCACAGCCGTAATCGTACCATCGTCGCCAATTTCCTGGATGAAAATGCCCTTGAGCGTAGCCTCTCTCGGGCGCGGTGCCGAGCCAGAGGTCCCACTGTAAGTAGTCTGGTGCTGGCGTCGGTTCTGGATCTGCTCCTTCGTAACCCCAGGTCTTATTGCTCCACGAATGCGTTTCCTGAATCTTGCCAATCACTCCGCTTTGTATCAATTTCACCGCCGTGCGGTAGGGACTGGCCGAGTGAATCTGGGTTCCCATCTGGGTTACAAGTTTCTTTTTCTCGGAGACCAATCGCAATTGCCGGGATTCGTAAACATCGTGGGTAAGCGGCTTTTGGCAGTAAACATGCTTGCCATAGTTCATGGCAGTCATTGCGGCAGGGGCGTGCGTGTGATCTGGAGTCGATACGCTTACCGCATCGATCTGGCCTGCCATCTCGGCGAACATCTTGCGAAAGTCGCTAAAGCCCTTGGCATTCGGATGGCGTTTGCTGGCTGCAGCCAAGTTGTTAGC
Source organism: Pirellula sp. (assembly GCA_046090945.1). Taxonomy (GTDB): domain Bacteria; phylum Planctomycetota; class Planctomycetia; order Pirellulales; family Pirellulaceae; genus JBKCUI01. The sequence continues at coordinate 3,392 of JBJTAQ010000049.1, read as the reverse complement.
GTCGACATCGCACAGCGCTACGACATCGACCTTGCTATGGGAACTGAGCGACCCGAGGTCGGCAGATCCCATACCACCGACACCGATGCTGGCTAACCGTAAACGATCGGCAACAAGGGGATTTGCTCTGAGACCACCGGCAAGGTGTAGCGCTGCAATGGCACCAGCAGTTTGCGTGAAAAAAAGTCGGCGATTGGTCGAGTTTCTCTTCATGTTAGGATTCCAGTCGGTGGAGGAATAAACTTGGGGATCATTAGTTTAGCCCAAGCCCGGAGGTCCGTGGTAAGCTATAAGCAGGCCTGGAATGTTTTTCTTTTCCCGCAAGCCAGTTCCGATACGAAGAATATGAGTCATTCGAACAAGACGCGTCCATCGAGCCAACATCTCACGAATTCAAAGCAATCCCGGCCACAGGGGACCGTACGATACGATCACTCGGGACGAGTGATCCTAGTGACCGGAGGTAGCAATGGGATCGGGCTTGCAATCTGCCGGGGATTCTCTGAATCCGGCGCGCAGGTACTCTGTGCCGATATCGCGCCTTGTCCGGACCTGAATGATACGAACGTGCAATTCGTCCGCACTGATGTCTCGAGCGAGTCCGATTGCAAAAGAGCTGTCGATTTGGCGATCGAAAAATTCGGAGCACTGGATGTTCTGGTCAACAATGCCGCTATTCAACCCGCGAATTCCTATGTTCGTGTCGAGGACCTCGTTAACGAGGATTATCAGCGCATGTTGGCGATCAATTTTTCGGGCTACACCTACATGGCCAAGCATGCTCTCAGGGTCATGCGTCAGCAGCAGTCGGGGATCGTTGTCAATATCGCTAGCGGCCAAGCCCACCGTACGACACGCGGAGTACCGGTTTACGGTCCGATCAAGGCGGCGAACATCTTGCAAGCCATGCAGTGGGGGGTTGAGTATGCACGCGATGGGATACGCGTCGTGAGCGTATCTCCGGGTGCAATCGATACACCACTTGTCCGAGCAACGTTGGAGGCCCAAGGAGGCGAGCAGGAACTTGCTAATAGACACCCGCTGGGAAGAATTGGAAAACCGCACGAGATCGCTGCGGCGGTGCTATGGCTATCGAGCCAAGATGCATCGTTCATCACCGGAACCGACCTTGCAGTCGATGGCGGACTCGGTGCATTCGGTGCCTTTGCGGACCCATACACGCTCCCGGAATCCTCGGATCGCGATGGTTAGTTCAGGTGCTGCTGCAGATAGTTGGCACGTTCCGTGTTGCGATCGCTCCCGCTGAGCTTGCGGCCCCTGAGTTTCTGCAAGTGGGCGGGCTGGGTGTGAACGAACATCTTATTCAGTGTTGGAATGCTCAATCCCTCGATCAATCCAAGATTGATCCCTAAGCGCACTTTGCTCAAATAGTGCATAGTCTCTTCGCTGCTGATCTTCTTAGCGGTCTTGAGAATCCCGTGAGCGCGGCTAACCAGATCGTTCAAGTCAGCTCGGTCTTCGCTGAGCAGAAACTCGCGTGCTTTTCGTTCGTATTCGATCAATTGAGGCACGACTTCCCGGACCCGTTGAATCAATTCGCTTTCACTCTTGCCTAGAGTTGTTTGATTGCTGACTTGATAAAAGTCTCCCATGAACTGAGATCCTTCTCCAAACAAACCACGGACAGCGACGTTAATTTTACCGAGTGCACGAAAGACGCGCTCGATCTGTTTGGTAGCCACTAAAGCCGGCAAGTGAAGCATGACGCTGACTCGAAGCCCTGTACCGACGTTGGTTGGACAAGCAGTCAAGTATCCCAATTTGCTAGTGAACGCGAATTGCAGGTGCGATTCCAGAATATCATCGAGTTGATTGATTCTCGACCAGCCATGCTCTAGATCAAATCCGCTTTGCATGACCTGCAATCGCAGATGATCCTCCTCGTTGACCATGATGCTGAAACACTCGTTGGGATCAAGAATCACCGCACGAGTGCCTTCGGCATCGCTGAGTTCGTGACTGATCAACTGGCGTTCCATCAGGAATTGCCGATCCAAATCCCCTAACTTGCTAACGTCGATGTACTCGGCCAGCGAACTGATCTCCGTGCGTTCGAAGGCTTGCTGAACGCTAGAAGCGATCTGCGATTTCTGCTTAGAGGTGCATTTGCGTACGAATGGAAAATCGGACAGATTGCGGGCCAAACGAACACGGCTGCTGATGACAATGTCCGATTCAGGCCCATCGCCTCGCATCCATTCACCGGTATGTTGTGCTAGATCGTCGATTCTCACGTTGGCTCAATCCAAGAGGCAAGTTGCGTTTTTATCCCCGGTCCCGGTCGTCATCCCTTTGTTCATCATCATCTTCATCACCCTCATCACCGAATAGATCGATGTCTTCGTCGCCGAGCTCCTGGGCGTCGTCCGAGTCGTCATCTCCGAGCTCATCCTGATCGATCTGCGAAAGAGTCTCGGGCAGGGACTGAAACTCTTCCTCTAGTTCAAGCAACTCCATCTCCTTGGCATCCAATTCAAGGGTGCCACTTTCAACAGCCTTGATCTTGTCTCTGATGGCACTGGCGTCTTCGTAGTTCTCAGCCTCGATCGCGCGCTGCAAGGAGGAACGAAGCCTTTTAAGCTGGAAATGCCGTTTGGGAGTTCCACCGATATTCTTGGGGACTTTTCCAACATGTTTCTGGGCACCGTGGATGTTGATTAGCAAAGGTTCGAGATCTTGTTCGAATACTACGTAATCGTAAGGGCAACCCAAGCGTCCGCCTTTGCGAAACTCGGAAAAAGTAATTCCGCATACAGGACAAGTTTTTTTCTCGGTCTCAGCCATTTCGCTGGCAGCTTTTTCAAGCTGCAACTGTTTGGCCAGCAAACTAGAAAGGGCCGAAGTAGGTTCGAAAGCATCCCCCGCCTGAAAAAAGACCTTCGCGTGGTCTTCGCACAGATGGATTATCGTAGGCCCTGACGGGTCGGTCAGTTCCGTGATGTGAAAGATCGCATTTTTCTCGCAGTGCTGGCACTTCATCGCAATTTTGGCTTTTCCGATTCGCGGATCCCGTTGAGCTTGATAGTATAAGCACAAGCAACCGATCGGGCGATGCTCATCGGCGTACGAATCGATCAACTCCGGGCCGAATTTTTTTTGCCGAAAATGACTACTTTTCCAAGTTTCGACCTTTATCGGGATTTGTCTGAGCGTTTCGACATCGTCCCCGTTTACCGTCGACTCCTAAGCGATCACTTGACTCCCGTCAGCGCCTTTCGACTTTTAGATGATGGTACCTCTTCGGCAGGACTCTTCGAAAGCGTCATCGGTGGAGAAAAAATTGGCCGATACTCCTTCATTGCCGTGGGCCCACGTGCCCGCGTCGTTGCCTATGGCTCCCGGGTCGAATTCTATCGAAACAACGACGTCGA
>JBJTAQ010000048.1:0-10821 GCA_046090945.1 Pirellula sp. | reverse complement strand
CCGAGATTTCGCCTTGGTTGTGACGTTCTTCCATAGGGTTCCGTCATGGAGGGTCAATTCCTCAGGGATCGGATTGTCGGCATAGATCATATCTCCGCTGTGAACAAAAAACTGCGGCGCAAGCTTCTCGATCGCTGAATAGATCTTCATCCCACCCCAGTCGAGATTGATCCCGAAGCCTTGACCAGCCGTATCGCCAGACCATGCAAAAAAGACATCCTGGCTTCCATCGTCGGGAGTGCAGAAATGGCCCAAAATCGGTTCGCTGCTACCGCCTGAGTTCTCGAAAGAAACTCGGTAGAAAAGTGTGGCTCCGCTGGGAAGTTCTCTTAGGATACACTTTGCAGTCCAATCGCTAAGAGCGCTCGTTGTGGGACCTAGAACTCGGCGAGGGGAATTGAATCCTGCCTCTGTGTCCCATTCGACGATCATTCGCGCATCGATGTCCGATCGTCCCCAAACGACGGCTGTATCGTGGGTGATTTCACCACTCATGACCCCAAACGCTTGTTTGGGTGACTCGATCCAATTCGCGTGCACCCAACTTGGAACTAGCCCTCCGGCAACGCCCGTAGCGCATGAAAGGGAAAAATCCCTCCGCGTTAAGCCTTGTTTCATGTTCGGCACCCTCGTTCTGGATTTCTTTTCTTTTACTATTCGACCGATCGCTTTTTCGAACATGATTAGACTATGGGAAATGGCGTCCCTCAGGTATTCTCTAAGGCTATGACAAACGCATTATTGATCGAAAATTTATTGGTTTTTGTTTCCGCACCTGAATACCGGCCGATGAAGCCCCGGATGATTCTCAAGGCGCTTAAGTTGCCTGAAGAGCAGTATCGAGAACTGCGACGGGCAATCAAGCATTTGGTGAGCCAAGGTCGAGTTGTTTACGGTGCTAACCACCTGGTCCTACCGGTAACACGGAACGATCATAGCCGCTCCAAAGCGGCCCAGGAAACTGCTCTCATCGACCGAGTCACGGACCGAGTAGCGGATAGCGTTGTAAACGGAACTGCCAGCGGAGAGATCATCGGCATCTATCGGGCTGCCCCATCCATGGGCTATGGGTTCGTCGAGGTCCCTCGCAGCTCTTCAGTGGTTCCAGAGAAACAGGATGTTGCTCCAACCTCAGATCATCCATCGTCAGAGGATCTCCCGAAAGCGGAGCTACCTGTGAAGATTCCCGATATCTTTATACCTGAAACTCGCAAACGCAATGCCATGGATGGAGACACCGTCAGGGTAAAGCTGCGTCAACCCATGCGCCGCGGTATGCGAGGTCTGAAAGAGGCCCCTCGACATGTCTCCGGCAGACTCGAGGGCGAAATCGTCGAGGTGATTGCTCGCAAGAAGCGTGAGTTTACCGGCACATTTCAAAACGACGGCAAGAAATCTTTCGTTTGGCTCGATGGAGCCAAACTCGAACGGCCCGTCTCGATCGGAGACGTACGAGGATTGCCGCTTGAAAACAACGACAAGGTTGTTGTGGAACTCGTCAAATTCCCCGACGAGTTCCAACCGGGTGAGGCAGTGATCCTCAAGGTGCTCGGAAGCATGCGTAATCCGGCGGTCGACACCATGGCGGTGATGATCCAGTTTTCATTGCCCGAGGAGTTTCCTGAAACGGTGATCGAGGATGCAAGAGCCCAAGCAGATCGATTCTCTGAGGATGTGATTCCCGAAGGTCGCAAGGATCTAACGTCTATCCCTACCCTGACCATCGACCCAGTCGACGCACGAGACTTTGACGATGCAATTTCCTTGAGCAAAAATGAACGAGGGAATTGGGAATTGCAAGTTCACATCGCGGATGTGGCTTTTTTTGTTCCAACTGGAAGTGTGCTCGACGAAGAGGCTCGCAATCGAGGGAACAGTGTCTATCTTCCCGATCGCGTTATCCCGATGTTGCCCGAAACCATCAGCAACCATCTGGCTTCGTTGCAACCGGATCGGAAACGGTTGGCCAAGACCGTTTTCATGGAGTATTCACCAGAAGGTACGGTATTGCACGCTGAAGTATTCAATAGCGTGATTCGAAATGCGTATCGATTCAATTACGAGCAGATCGATCAGTATCTATCGGACCCGGAGCCTTGGAAGGAGCGTTTAACGCCAGCGATATTTCAGCTTGTGCGTGATATGCACACCCTGGCGATGCAACTCAGGGAACTACGGAAACGTGACGGTTCGATCGAGTTGACCCTGCCCGAAGTCAAGGTTGACCTGGATAAACTAGGCAAGGTCAAAGGTGCCCATGTGGTGCATCATACTCAAAGCCATCAGATAATCGAGGAATTCATGCTTGCGGCCAATCAAGCGGTTGCGAGTTGGCTTGATCGATTGAAACTACCCTTTTTGCGCCGCGCGCACGCACCTCCCGATCAGCTCAAAATTCGTCGATTGAATCAATTTATCAGGGCCCTCGGAATCCCCGCCGAGGAGATGCAGGACAGGTTTGAAATCCAACGCGTGGTTGATAGCGTCAAAGGCAAAACCACGGAATTTGCCGTCAATTATGCGATCTTAAAGAGCATGTCCAAGGCGGTGTATCAATGTGAATTCGAACGCCACTATGCTTTGAATATGACCCACTACTGCCATTTCACGAGCCCCATACGGCGCTATCCGGATTTGATCGTCCATCGCATAGTTGACAAACTGGTGCGAGGCGAGAAAGCCAACCAAAACAGCGAGGTACTCGAACAACTTGGCGAACACTGTAGCCATACGGAGCAGAATGCCGAGAGCGCCGAACGCGAATTGGTGCGAGTCAAACTGCTCCATTTTCTTGAGAAGCGGGTCGGACAGTTGCTGACCGGAATCGTATGGGGTGTCAAGCAAAATGGACTCGTCGTCCGAGGGATCGAGATACCTGTCGATGGGATGGTACCTGTAGAACGACTGCCCGCCGATCGGTATCGCTACGGCAGGGATACCCACACGCTCGAAGGGTACCGCACCGGGAATCAGTTCCGCTTGGGAGATGAATTGATCGTTCGAATTCAACGCGTCGATCTTGCACGTAGACATCTTGATTTTAGCTTGGAAAAGGTGACCCATCACGAGCGATCGACTACCAAGACACCGCCGGATCGACGTGGAGGGAGGCGCGAGGATCGCGCCAAGGGCAGAAGAAACAAGAAAGGCCCCAGACGCTAAAACCGTAGCAACGAGATGTAAAACAAGCTGCAATCTGATCCTACGCGAATCGTAGGATATCGGACTGTGCCCCGTCCTTAAAACTCAAGCCATGCTACAGCAACGGCTGATCGCTTTTACTGCTAATCCTTCGGAACCGAGATCACCTGCAAGCTCAGGTAATCGTCCATCCCCTCCTTGCCACCTTCGACCCCCAGTCCGCTTTGCTTGATCCCTCCAAAAGGAATCTCGGCTTTGAGTGGCCTCCATTCGTTGACGCCAACGATCCCCACCTCAAGTTGCCTTGCAATCCGCCTGCATTGCGATAGATCGCTCCCGTAGACGTACCCCGCGAGCCCTTGTTCAACACCATTCGATCGCCGTATTACCTCACCGATTTCTCGATACCGAAAGATTGGGAATACAGGCCCAAAAATCTCACAGCCAAACAGTGGCACCTTGTCGGATAAATCAACAAGCACCGTCGCTGGATAAAAACTTCCATTTACAAGCCTCGAATCCTGATGGTAGGACTCATTGCGGTACAGAATATTCGCGCCCTGTTGACAAGCTTGCTGAACCAGACGATCGACCCCCTGACAAGCTTGAGCATGGATCAGTGGACCTGCATCCACACCGTCCTGTAGTCCATCTCCCAAGGTGGCTTGCCCCAACCGCTTCACAAGTTTATCGCAGAAGCGATCGTGGATGTCCTCGTGAACGAAAATCCGATTCGCTGTCACACAGACTTGCCCGCTGACGAACAATTTGAGCCGAACCAAGTGGTCGACAGCGAGATCTAAATCGGCGTCAGGTAGCACGATAAAGGGTGCATTTCCCCCAAGCTCCAAATGCACACGCTTTATGCTCGATGCACTCTTGGCAAGAATCGATCGGCCGGTTTTGGCAGATCCTGTCAAACTCACAACCCGAACAGCAGGGTGCTCACATAGTATCGGACCAAGTTCGGATCCTAACCCTGGGGTTATCTGAATCACTCCTGCCGGCACTCCGGATTGCTCGAATACAGATGCCATGGCTAATGCGATCAACGGGGTACTTTCCGCAGGTTTCCAAATTCCACAGCAACCGGCAGCCAAAGCTGCCGCGATTTTCTTGGCCCCTTGGGCTAATGGAAAATTCCAAGGGGTGATCCAAGCGGCAACGCCCACTGGGCGATGCTCGATGAGATACTCGCGGTCCGACTGGGAGTGGGGGGCAATCCGGCCGCAAATACGACGGGCTTCCTCCCCGAACCATCGGAAAAAACTTGCTGCATAATCGACCTCTCCCAACGCTTGCGCGTAAGGCTTGCCCTGCTCTGCCGTCAGCAATCTAGCGAACCGGTCGCGCTCAACTTCCAGGTTCCCTGCGATCCTTTTGAGGATATCGCCACGCTCAAAAGGCGAGATCGATTGCCAAGTTGCTTGAGCCTCCTGCGCCGAGCGAATCGCATCATCCATGTCCTGAGGATCGGCCCAAGCGACTTTTGAAAGTAGCTCGCCTGTCGCGGGATTGATAACCTGTTGGGTCAGGCATTTCGCGATGGACTTGCCGGCGATCCAAGGTGTCGGCTCAAACCACAGTTCAGGTACAACACGCTGCATGGGTCTAAACTCTCAGTACTCTGCGATAAACATCTGCGGCATCTTGCTCGCTTAGTTCCACTGGATTCGGACCCATGAGCCTTCGATTGCCACAAGCATCCTTGGCCATGGCATCGATATCCTTGGGGTTGATGTTGACGCGGTGCAAGGCATGTTGAAGCCCGATCACGATGGCGAGACTATCTAACCGATTACAGAAGTCCTCAACCGACAAATCCCCCCATCCGAGGGCATTACAAAAAAGCAGCAAGTCTCGGCTACAGACTTTGGCATTGCGCCTCATGACTTCGCCAAAAAATGTACCTGTGATGACTCCGTGAGGGATCGAATAGCGACCACCTAAAGGCAACGCCAGGGCGTGCACAGCGCAGCATGAAGAGTTGGCAAACGCCATTCCTGCTAGATGGCTTCCTAACGACATCGCATCGCGGGCGTGCTCGTTTGCAGGGTCTTTTACCACCGACTCCAAGGCCCATCCAAGATGGCTTGCTGCTTGTAGGGATAGGGCTCGAGCAAGCGGCGTTGCCACGCGTGCGATGAGAGCTTCGAGCGCGTGGACCATCGCATCCATTCCGGTAGCGGCAGTGATCTCAACAGGGAGTCGGTCTGTTAAGGCAGGATCGACTATCGCAAGATCGGCAAGCAGATGCGGGGAGACTACGCCGACCTTGTTTCCCGTAGCTTTGTCTGTAAGGATCGCCACAAAGGTCGCTTCGGAACCAGTACCCGACGTCGTCGGTGCCAGGATCGATGGAATGCCTCTTGCCGGGACTTTTCCAATCCCAAGATAATCGCGAGCTGAACCGGAATGCTTTGCCAGGACCGCGGCGACTTTCGTCGCATCCATCACACTGCCACCACCGAGTGCCAAGACCGAATCGGCTTGCGACTCACGCAACACACAACCCAGTTCGTCGATCTGCTCCAAAAGGGGTTCCGGAGCGATTCGATCGTAAGTACCGCTCAGCAACCCCGCTTTTTCAAGCAGCCCAAGTGTCGGCTCGAGAAGTCCAGCATTTCGCACACCGGGATCGGAAACGACGAAGAGGCGCTGATGACCAAGTTCCCTGCAACGCTCAACAATATTATTGATCTGACCTCTTCCAAAACAGATCCGTCTTGGAAGATGATTTTCAAAAATGCGAGGAAGGAACGGAGTTGGTCGTCGACTTTCCACAATAAACGAATGGCTCTAGAGCCCTACTTCCCGGTCTGAGTTTTCTGACCAGCCACCTCGGGCTCGTACTTGACTTCGGTCAGTTCGATTCCTTTGAACGGAAGCACGTCGGGGGTGATTTGCACCCCTGTAGAAACCTTCAATGGGAATGGACCTCCAACGTCATAGGTAAGCTCGACGAAGCTGGCGGTCCAGCCTGGTTGCTTTGGTGCTGGGGGTGCGATGTAGTTACCATCGGCATCTGGTTTTAAAGTCGTGCTTTCGAAAGCCGGGCCGATGGTCTTGAGTCGGAAATCCCGGGCGGACGGATTATTCGCCCTCCAAAGGACTACCTCGGTCGGCTTGGTTTTCGCAAAAACCCGGATCGACCCATCCTCTTGAAACTTCCATGAGTATTGTGGGCATTTTTTGCCGGCCGAGATCATGCTGTAGAAAGCGGCGATCGATTGAACGGCGTCGGTATTTTTCAGTCCGTGGTCTCCGTTGGGCACATACCACAGCAACTTATCACCCTGAAGTTCGTCGTAGTAGAACTTTGAGGAGTCTGGCAGGAAGAATTGATCGCCACTGGCGTTGACAATGTACTTGGGCAACGTGAGACGGTCTTTGTAATAATAGGGGTCGACAATCTCATAGAGCGTTTGCATGCGAGGATGGTCGAATCGCTGCAGGATTTTATGCTGATAATAGTTACCGATCGCTTCGGCCCAAAAACCATAGGCTTCCGCGTGGTTCGTAAGAGACGATCGAGCATTCGCGACATCGATCACAATCGGCACGATCGCTTCGATCCGATTGTCAGCGGCACCAGCCATCCAAGTGGTCCAACCACGCTTGGATCCGCCACCGACGATGAACTTATTGACCTTGCGTTTGCCACCTGCTTCGCTCGCAGAGAACTCCGTGATGCAATCCATCGCTCGAACAACACTCTTGACCATCGGCAAGCGGGGCAACCAAGTCGGATCGCCGGTCTCGAGGAACTGTGCCCATGAATAGCCGATCAAGTCATCTTCAACGCGTGGTGTTCCATCGTTATGGAACACCAGAGGTTGGTTCGGAATATTCTTCAACTCGGCGACAACACCTCCAGTCGCTGCAGCAATTGCGCCTGTGATCGCATCGGGCCCCTTAGGTTGTGGGCTCGTATGGCTTCCGCCACCGATCATGAGAAACACCCGGTCGGTCGTAAGTTTCGCTGGAACGGTAACGACTAGCCAGTGTTCCCATAATGGACGGTCCACCTCTTGCTCGGTACGCCAAGTTTGCGACGTAAGCCGGATCACATGAGTGGTACTGTTCCCCGTCGGGATCGATTCGGTAACAGACCACTTGTAGGACGCATCGGGCTTGGCGACATAGGCATCCAGAGGAGTCAGCTTACTGCCGGCGGGTGGCTCCGCTTGAACGGACCATGGCATCCAACCCATCGCTATCGCTGCGAAAACAAAACTAAAACGCTTCATACGACTCCCCCAACAGAACACTTCCAAAAAAGGTAGATCTGACCTCAAATCACTTCAGGCATCGACGCCAACCATATGGGCCTTGCGATGCACCCTTTACTTCGTGAGTTTAAAGGGAGGCAAATCCTTGGTCGACGAGGTTACGTCAGCCTTGAGTCCCGAAGCACCCTTTTTAGCGTACTTGCCTGCAAGAAGATCTGGACCAGGCTCTCCAAGACCTTGTAGTTTTTCTGCGGCTGTAGGTTGAACAGCGGGATCTGGCCAAGTGATCGTGACGTCATACGAGCCAACCGGAATACCCGGCTTAGCGTTCGTCACCAACGTGAACTTGCCATTGGCGTCCGTGGTTGTGGCAGGGATGAGTTTCATCTCTTTGTCGGTCGGATGAAAGATGATCGTCGCACCGTTGGCGGGTTTGCCGTCAACTTCGATACTGCCTGTAACAGGTATTAGCGTAGGCCCGCCCTTACCGCATCCAATAAAAGAACCAATCATCGCGATGGTTGCGATGAAAACTTGAACTTGCAAAGCTTTACTGACGGACATTGAAGACTCCTAAAGGATGCGGGAAAGGACGAAGAATCGACTGATTAATTTATCAGAAATTCTGGGTTTTGTGGGCCCTGAAGGATCTTGTTATCCAAGAATCCTACCGTTGGAATTTTACCAAAGAGATTCCAGTTGGCAGTAAACCAGTTCACGATGGAGGGGAGGGATAGGAAGGCAGAGCTTTTCTCTTTGCCCCGCCGTATCTCCATCTCCGTGGTTCAATAACTTCCGAACTTGCTCTGAATACGAAAAAAGACGAGCAAGCCAATTGGCCTGCTCGTCTTTGAGGTGGAGTGAGACTTTCGTTTGAGCTTCGCGATTACTCGTCCAGAGTTGCGACTTCACCGCCGTCACGAGTGACCAAAGCGGTAAAGACTGGGGTGGAGATGGTCGCTGGCAAGAAGACAACCGAACCGTCACCGCGGAGTGCTTGAACGCCACTACCGTGGAACGAATACGGATTGTTTTCGTTGTAGATGTTCATAACCGAGCATCCTGGTGCCGAAGGATTGGTTCGATCGATACCTGCCAAACCTCGTGGATGTCGAGCGGTGTTCCAATCGACATAGGACGAGTTCAAGGTGAAGGCTGGGACCGGAGTAGTTGTCCAAGTACCTTGGTAGGCAACACCGTTGAAGTACAGACGTTGGCGTCCGGCGATTTCGATGAAGCAAAGGGTGTTGGACAAACCGTCAGTAACCGAAGCGAACTTACGCTTTGGGTTCACGACGATTTCTGCATTCTCTCCGCCACTATCATTTGCACCGAGCATTGAGTTGTGAGTGGTTACCGCCGGCAGACCAACGCAACTAGCCAAGGAGCTGTGCAAGCCACGTAGCGCCGCATAGTCGGTGCGTGGCAGGATAAACGTCGCTCCAGAGGGCAGAATCCCTGCTTGGTTGAAGTAAGGACCGTAGTCGGACTGGGATTCAGGCGTCGAGGGACACAGGAAGGTTGGTACCGGGGTCGTTGCGGTCGCCGGAACTTGCCCGAGCGGGGCCGGCAAATTGCGAGGATCAATCAACGGCTTCTTCAGATCGAATACTTGGAAAATCGTATTGCCTTCCATGAACGGAAGCATCAACCCCAGCGGTGCAAAGCTTCTTCGTGCGTCCGAGGTCACCGCAAAGAAAGGATTGCCTTGCGCTGCATACGCATCGGTTAGTCTGAATTGGGTCGCCCAAGTTGGTACCCACTTGTTTGCAGATTCGTGATTGTGCAGAGCCAATCCGATCTGCTTCATGTTGTTTCCACAACTCATCCGCCGCGCCGCTTCGCGTGCAGCTTGTACTGCTGGCAACAGCAATCCGACCAAAATCCCAATGATCGCGATTACCACCAACAGCTCGACCAGCGTGAAACCAGTTCGTCGAGCAGTTCGCCTCATTACCCACCTCCGAAAGAGAAAAAAAGAGACCTAAAATCAGGACAAGGGAGGGACGTTCTCCTTAGGAAATACTGTAAGATAGAAAAATGGGGGAGTCTACTAGACAAGCCCCATTTTCTTCTGGAGTCTTGACAAATTTATTATTTTTTCTTTTTCGGTGATTCAGGAGCGTGCAAGCTTGGCTGATCCATCGAAAAGATACCTCAACCCATTAAAGGACCATGAAATGCGTCGCAGCTGGATAAACACTCTATTTTTCATAGGTTTTAGCGGTATTGGATCTTGCTTGTGCTGCCCAGTGCTGGGGCAGGACAAGGATGCTGCGATCGGTTCAGGAACCCCCAAAGCTGGCTCACAAGATTCCCCTCGCCCATTTCGGATTCCAGAAAAGGTTGGAGGAAGCGGCCATCGGACGGTAGTTGGACAGGGGGACGCCCAATTTCCTCTAGCAGTCGTACGAGGGACGCCTTACGAGATGGGGCACCATTTAGGCCGCCTATTCTCCAAGGAAATCCAGACCTTTGTACCGGCGGCCCTGGCAGGAATCACCCAGGAACTGAAACTCAGTCCGGGTACTCTGAACGAAGTCTGGTCACGCACCAGCAGCTACGGCGACGATCGGCTCGAGCAGGAACTCGCAGGATTGGCCGACGGCTCGGGGGTGCCCCTTAGCACGCTTCAGGCCCTGCACGCCGTGCCACTGCTGATGCCCTACTCGTGCAGTAGCATCGCCGCCTGGGGCGACGCGACCGTCGATGGACACTTGTATCAAACCCGGAACCTCGACTGGAGCATGGAAGTCGGAGCCCACGAGTTCCCAATGATCGTGCTTTACATTCCCAACGAAGGGATCCCGCACGTCGTACCATCCTTTGCAGGCATGATCGGAGCTCACACGGGTTTGAACGCCAAAGGATTAGCGCTGAGTGAAATGGGAGACGCATCGGCCAAAGAGGCTCCTTATCAAGTTCACGCGCCGCACTTTACGGTCTATTTTAGGACGATGCTTTACGATGGGGATTCGCTCACCAAGGCGCTGAGCATCTTTAAAAACCAGCCGCCGACCAAGCGATACCACTTCGTCTTTGGCGATGGACAGACCGACAAGCGGGCGGTCAAGGTCCGGGCTCATTCGCCCGAACCGGCCGACAAGCAGGTCTTGATCTGGAAAGACGCCGATCCAACCGACGAGTTCGCTCCCAATGTACTTTCGTGCATCGTGTACAACGATGAAGGCCGCGGCGCGTTCCCCACGTTGCAAAAAGAGAGAGGCAAACTCGACGGCGAGAAACTCGTCGAACTGGCCAACAAAATCCCGATCAAGGGGGGGAACGTCGAGAACGTTGTCTACGATGCAACCGGACTGAGAATGTGGGTGTCGTACGCCAAATCAGGAAAAGAAGCATATACGAGACCATACACGTTCATCGATCTAAAGAAAATCGATGCGGATCAAAACGGCAAGGCTGACTTGGGCGAGTAGAAAAAAGCCAA
>JBJTAQ010000047.1:0-1282 GCA_046090945.1 Pirellula sp. | reverse complement strand
CTGGCTGCACCTCAAAGATATTCGAGGTTCTGATCAGTTGTTCAAAAAGTCCCAATCCGGGCCGAAGTAGAAAGCTTGCAAAGGCTAGTGCGAAGGCGTCGGGTTGGCCGATCCAAGAGGCGTGGGCTCAACCACGCTTTTTTTTTGCCATTATCCGAACCTTGCAGGCACCGGTCTTGGTAAAGCTTGACGATTAGGTTGCCTCAGCGGTTGAACTTTGCGCGGTGCGTTAGAAAACATCCAAGCACTTTACAGGGGTCGTACGGATTGTGCCGAAAAACCCGATAGTCGGCTACCCTCGAGGAGCGGTCTTCGGACACTTGCGACAGGGCACCCCTAAGCCGACTTTTTCTTTGAAATCAACGCGAACCGAGCCTAATTGGAAGTTCCAAATTGGAAGTAACGGTGAAGATCATGGCAAAGTTCCCTATCTGCGAACGACTCAGTCGATCGATGCTATGCACGCAAGTCTTACGACTCCTAACGCTATTAATCGTCTTGAGTAGCAACGATGGCCTGAGAGCTCAGGAGCAACCGCCCCAAGAGTCGCAAGTTCGGGATTTACTCGAGTCCAAATCGACGGAGCCTGTGGTTGCCGAAGCCCCAGCGATTCCAAGGAGTAAAGAACCACTTCGAGTTGCTCGTCTCGAGACGCCAAACACATCGGTCTCTGGGATCGGAACCGGTACAACGCCCGAGGACGCCACAGAAGGTCGGTTGCCTACTGCGATACCGCTGCCGTTCGGGCCAGATCGCGAAGCAGGTTGGTCGGTCAAGACGAAGCATTGGGTTGCACCTGCTTATTGCCATCAGCCGACCTACTACGAGGATGTGATGCTCGAGCATCACGGCCACGAACGATGCCCACCGCTTCAGCCATTGCTTTCCGGAGCTCGCTTTTACTCCGGAATATTTTTCACGCCTTACTTGGCTTATCTGCGTCCACCCCTCCAAGACATCCCGAATACGGGGCATTACCGTCCAGGGTCTTGTGCGCCAGGTGTTCGTCAACGAGCACCTTATGATCCAGGAGCGATCAAAGTCCAAACTGCAGCGGTTGCAACCGGTGTACTAGCGCTGCAACCTTAGGGAGCCCCCTGTGTTTGAGCGACTAGTCGCTCTAGCAGACGCATGGCTGCTCCCGAGTCGATAGCCTTGTTTGCTTGATGCACCGCATCGATCAGCGAGTGCGTCTTGTTGCAAATCCAAAGCCCCGCAGCGGCATTGGCCACGACGATGTCTCGGGCTGGTCCAAGCTGTCCTCGAAGGATGCCGCGAATCA
>JBJTAQ010000046.1:0-4727 GCA_046090945.1 Pirellula sp. | reverse complement strand
GTTCTCACTTCCCTGGTCCAATGCGGCGCGGGAATCGAGTCGCAATCCAGCCCACTGCTTGGTCGGTCCATGGCAAACGATGCACTTCTCGGCCAAGACAGGCCGAATGTTGGTTTCAAACCAATCCTCGTTGCGGGTCTCTTGTGCAAACACTCCAGAGCCAGGTCCAAACACCAAAAGACTCAGGTGGCCGAAGACCACGAGGACCAGCGTGCGGATCAAAAACCACCGAGGCTTAAACATGGTTGTGGGGAGGTAAGGGAAAGGAAGGATATCGCATTATACGTGATTTTATAGAGCCTGCTTGTTCCTGTTTCGCTTAAATGCGCCTTGGTCTCTCCTGCTTTGAAACGGTACAATAGAGGGCAATCAAAACACTGTAAGGATCGAAGAGCTGTAAGGATTCAAGAGCAAGGTATGCCTGATTTGATAGCCCAAGGCCCGACGCCCAACGACCGCTGGCGAAGACCTTTACCGGTCGACGGCGAGCCATCGGTCTTCATTCTTGGGCGGACCTCCCATCCCTGGTCGGTTCCTTGGGATGACAGGATCTCACGCCTGCACGCGGAGCTCAAGTGGACCGCTGGGCGGTTGACCGTATCGCGGCTGCTCGATGCCAAAAACCCGATCTTTCATCGGGGCTTGCGTAAGGACGAGTTCGAGGTCGGAATGGGCGATCATTTTGTCATAGGCCAAACGACTTTCAGCTTGGTCGATCAGCGTGTGCGAGTGGTTGCCAAATCCGAGGCACCTCCAGCACTTACCGAACAAACTTATGCCCCGGGCCAGTTGAGAAATGTGCAGTATCGGGACGCCGATCGCAGGATCGAGGTCCTAAGTCGCTTGCCTGAAATCATTTCAAGCAGTTCTGGTGACGAAGAGTTGTATGTCAGAGTAGTGAATCTGCTCATGCAAGGGATCCCGCAAGCGACCTTTGTTGCGATCGTATCGAAGCAAGCTGAATCCAGAGAGCCGGAAAAGTTGCCGTCGATCGAGATGACTCCTTGGACGAGCCAATGGCCAATCGGTAGCGAAACAGGGATTCGGGTCTTGCATTGGGATTCTCGCGGATTGGCGCTCAAGCCGTTTTCGCCTAGTGCGCAGTTGATTCATCAAGCCGTCGGATCGAGCGAGAGTGTTTTGCACGTCTGGAGTCGCAGTCTGGATCGCAACACACCCTTGCAGTACACCCAGTCGGAGAATATCGACTGGGCTTTTTGCACACCTATTACCAGCGAAGCGACCCCAGGCTGGGCGATTTATGTAGCCGGCGATTTCTCGAGCATGAACGCTTCGGCCTCCCGCAATGCGACGCTGATGATCTCCGATGACTTGCAGGACGATATCAAGTTCGCCGAGTTGACCGCAACGACCGTAGGGACTCTCCGGCAAACGCGATTGCTGCAGCGACGACAAGACTCCCTGCGTCCATTCTTTGCACCGATTGTGCGAAAAGCATTGCTTACAAGAGATCCCGAAGAAATCCTCTCGCCGCGAGAGGCTCGGGTGTCGGTCCTGTTTTGCGACTTAAGAGGCTTTTCCAGGCAGAGCGAGGAATCGGCCGACAAACTGCTCGAACTGCTCCGACGCGTGAGCGATGCGCTCGGAGTCATGACCCATCACATCCTTGAACGCAACGGAGTCGTCGGAGACTTTCACGGCGATGCTGCCATGGGCTTCTGGGGGTGGCCGCTCGAACAGGCCGACTCGGCCGGACAAGCCGCTGCGGCAGCACTTGCGATTCGAGCCGAGTTCGAGCAATCAGCTGCCAAAGCACATCATCCCTTGGCCGGATTCCGAGCTGGATTAGGAATCGCCACTGGCAAAGCAGTCGCAGGGCAGATCGGAACCGTCGATCAGGTCAAGGTGACGGTTTTTGGCCCCGTTGTGAACCTAGCCGCGCGGCTCGAGAGCATGACCAAGCAGTTGCATGCCCGGATTTTGGTCGACGAGGTCACTGCGGATCGCATTCGTCGAGAGGTGCCAAAAACTGTGGCTAGGGTGCGGCGGGTGGCCAAGGTGCTACCGATCGGGATGAAAACTCCGCTGATGGTCAGTGAACTGTTGCCTCCAGAATCCGCCCCTGGAAGCGAGTTGAGCGATCAGGACGTCGCCCTGTACGAGAAAGCCTTGGATAGCTTTCAGGATGGAAACTGGAACGAAGCGTTCCGCTTGCTGCATCAAGTGCCCGCAGAGGATCGCGTGAAAGACTTCTTGACTGTTTATATCGCCCAAAACGGACGCGTCGCCCCACCGGACTGGAACGGCACAATCCGGCTTCCCGAAAAATAATCTGCAATCGTTTTTACGCAAGTCACCAGCTGGAGTATCCAACCCGGGACAGATCGTGCCGTTTACGGTATTCTCTAAGCAGTGTTGTGATTCCCTCCTTTTTGCTACTCCCGACGCGAGCCATACACACGCATGAGCGAACTGGATTTCGAGTCGATTCTAGGGCCCGGAGGGAGCATCTCCAAGCGGATCAAAAACTACGAACACCGCCGCGAACAACTCCAAATGGCTTTGGCCGTCACCCAAAGCCTTGCCAACCGCAAGCACTTGGTCGTCGAGGCCGGTACGGGGGTCGGTAAGAGTTTTGGGTATCTAGTCCCGGCCATTTTGTTCGCAACATCCGACGAAGCGAACCTCGAATCGCCCAGTAATTCGGACAACCCTAACGAGGAACCCGACGTCCGACGCATTGTTATCAGCACCCATACGATCAGCCTGCAAGAGCAATTGATCTCCAAAGATCTCCCTCTGCTCAATGCCGTCATCCCCCGCGAATTTACCTCGGTGTTGGTCAAGGGGCGAAGCAATTACCTTTCACTCAGGCGATTGCAAGTAGCAGGTTCTCGTCTGCCGAGTCTGCTTCAGGACCAACGAGACTTCGAACACTTCGAACAGATCGAGCGTTGGTCCCAAAACACTACCGATGGGAGTCTATCGAGTCTCTCGTTTCGCCCCAACGGACTTCTCTGGGACGAGCTTTCGAGCGATTCAGGGAACTGCATGGGGCGCAAATGCAAGACGTTCGATCAGTGTTTTTATTACGCCGCTCGCCGACGCATCGCCAAGGCTCGGATCCTGGTCGTCAACCACGCGCTGTTCTTCAGCGATCTAGCGGTCCGCGCCCAAGGTGGTAGCTTCCTACCGAACTACCAAGCGGTGATCTTCGACGAATGCCACACGATGGAGAGCGTTGCCGGTGAACACTTGGGCCTGACCGTCAGCAACTCCCAAATCGATTACACCCTTCGCAAACTCTACAATCCACGCAATGACAAAGGGACCCTCGTAGCGCTAGGGCTCAGGCAACTGCAGCAGATGAGCTACCAATGCATGGAATCGCTCGATGAGTTCGTCGAACGATTCCTCGGATGGGCCGAATTCCACTCGCCTGCCAACGGACGCCTTCGCGCTGCGATTCAGATTGAAACCGACTTGCCCGATAAACTTCAATCGCTATCGGTCGAACTGGAGCGTTTTGGCAAGGACCTCAAGGATGCGAACAACAAACTCGATATGATGTCGGCTGCCAACCGTCTCACGACTCTTGCGACAAGTCTGGACACATGGCTGCTGCAAAAAGAGACCGGTGCGGTCTACTGGTTCGAGAAAAAGGAATCGCGAGGATCCGCAAGAGTATTCACTCGACTGACCTTGCGGTCGAGCCCGTTGGATGTCGGCAACTACCTTCGCGAACACTTATTCCAAAAAGTCCCAAGCGTGATTATGGCAAGCGCGACGATCGCTACACAGCAGTCCCAGCGGCAAACCCAGCCTCAAATCCGAAAAGACGATCCTGCCTTCCACTTCTTCCAACGCCGGATCGGTGGGCTGGGATTCCCAAGCCTCCAAGTAGGTAGCCCCTTTGACTACCCTAAGCTTGCCGAACTCCACATGATGACCGATCTGCCTGATCCATCGACCGATAAGAACAAATACGAAGAAGCGATTATTCCGATACTTCGATACTACATCCAAAAATTTGATGGACATGCGTTTGTGCTGTTTACCTCATACGATTCACTACGACGGACCAGCCAAGCCCTCGCGCCGTGGATGAGCCAGGAGAATTTGGCGACCTACTCGCAAGCAGATGGCATGCCCCGAACCGAATTGCTCAATGCATTCAAAGAGCATCCACGGGGTGTGCTATTCGGGGCAGAGAGTTTCTGGCAAGGGGTCGATGTGCCAGGCGATGCGCTCAAACTGGTAGTCATCACCAAGCTACCCTTTAGCGTTCCGGACCACCCGCTTCTTGAGGCTCGACTCGAAGCGATCCGCCAGGCAGGCGGAAATCCTTTTCGAGACTTTCAACTGCCCGAGGCTGTCATCAAGTTTCGCCAAGGATTCGGGCGATTGATCCGAACGGCCAGCGACTCGGGAATTGTACTCGTGACCGATCCGCGGATGACGACCAAGCCCTACGGTTCGGTCTTTGCCGGTTCGCTTCCTGATTGTCCTAAAAGGACATTTTCGGCCAAGCAATTTCGGGTTGATTGACCCAGACTACGGCTCTACTTTAGCCGGATGAGCACTTCATTGCGACGAAGTGGACCAGGGGTAAACGGGGGGTCGTAGCCGGCAGTTTCGACGCCGCTCGAATCGGGCAGGTCGGCTGCGACAAGCCCTTTGGATTCCATCCAACTCCTCAGCTTGGCTTCCGACTCCCTGGCACTCGTGCCGCTAAGTTGCCCGGAGAATCGGATCACAGCAAACCG
>JBJTAQ010000045.1:0-1037 GCA_046090945.1 Pirellula sp. | reverse complement strand
CGCAGATTTGACACCCGGGGCCAAGCCCGAGAAGGGCTTGCTCAAGAGGCAAAAGAAGAAGGGTGGTCGGAACAATCAAGGGTTCATCACCGCGAGGCACCGAGGTGGTGGGCACAAGCGGATGTACCGAATCATTGACTTTCGACGCATGAAGGATGGCGTACAAGCGACGATTGATTCGGTGCAATACGATCCGAACAGAAGTGCTCGGATTGCATTGGTTGTTTATGCCGATGGTCAAAAGGCTTACATTTTGGCGACCGAGGGGATGAAGGCCGGCGATGTTTTGATGAATGGACCGGATGCTCCTCCAACTGCAGGAAATTGCTTACCTCTGCGCAACATCCCGCCGGGGATGGAAGTCTGCTGCGTCGAGATGACCCCTGGACGAGGCGCGGCGCTGTGCAGGTCAGCCGGTTCGTCCGCGGTCTTGATGGCTCGGGAAGGTGGCTGGGCACAGCTGCAACTCCCCAGCGGAGAAGTCCGTCGGGTTCCGAGCCAAGGACGTGCGACGATTGGCAAGATGGGGAATTCCGAGCATGATGCGATTCGGATTGGCAAGGCAGGTCGAAATCGCTGGAAGGGTATTCGTCCTTATGTTCGCGGAACGGCAATGAATCCGCACGACCACCCACACGGTGGTGGTGAAGGTCGAACCAAGGGTGGCCGACATCCTGTGAGTCCAACCGGCAAGTTGGCCAAGGGTGGGTTTACGCGTCGGCGTCGCAAGCCGAGCAACTCGTCGATTATTCGGCGACGTAAGTCGGTGCGTTATGGTCAGTTGAAGTTGAGATAACCAGCAGGGGCAGATAGAAGATGGGTCGTTCGACAAAAAAAGGACCGTACGTTGATCCGAAGCTTTTTGAGAAATTGCAAAAGGCCAGATCGATCAACAGCAATCAGCCTATCAGGACTTGGGCTCGTCGTTGCACGATTGTGCCGGAGTTCGTTGGTGCGACTTTCGAAGTCCACAACGGCAAGGCACACATCAAGGTTTTCGTGACCGAGGACATGGTGGGTCACAAGCTTGGAGAGTT
>JBJTAQ010000044.1:0-9619 GCA_046090945.1 Pirellula sp. | reverse complement strand
TCAGCATTGATGCTCGAGATAGTGTTGGCGAGTATCTCCCTCCGCTTCGTATTTTCATACATAATCCATCACTGCAAGTCCATCATCGATGGCAACATTGATGCACGAGATCTTGTTGGAGACTATATCCATTTGCTTTGTCTTTGCATCGTCAACCGATGCAAGTCGTTTCACAGAGTCAAACTCTGTGAGTCGAAAGTTTAGAGATCCGGAGCTTGTTAGCTGCCGACTTTGTTCCCGGCGAACTGCTCATCCAGTACGATCCGAACATGGCCCCGAGCCTCATGGCCGCCAATCAAAAGCTCGGGGTTGAAGTCCTTCAGGAAATCGACCCTGTAGGTAAGGATGCCGCGACGATTGCTCGCATCAAAGTACCTGCCGGGAAAGACATGATGGCTTTCGCCCAAGAATTCGGAAAGACCCCGGGAGTTTTGAGCGCCGAGCCAAACTGGATCCTCAAAAAAGCCGCCGTCAGCAACGATCCCTACTACACCACGAGCAGTCGGCTTTGGGGTATGTACAGCGATGACTCACCGTTGGCTAACGGACCCGCGGGTACCACCAATTCCTTTGGTAGCGGTGCCGAAGAAGCTTGGGGTGCAGGATACACCGGCTCTAGCCAAGTCGTCATCGGCGTGGTCGACGAAGGGATCGATATCAATCACCCGGATCTGGCGCAGAATATCTGGGTTAATACTGGTGATGCTCCAGACGGGTTCGATAACGATGGCAACGGGAAGATCGACGACGTCAACGGCTGGGACTTTTTCAGCAACGACAACACGGTCTACGATGGCACTGGGGACGATCATGGTACGCACGTCGCAGGTACGATCGGCGCCATCGGTAATAACGGGACAGGGGTGGCCGGTGTCGCTTGGAATGTGAAAATGATCTCAGCGAAGTTCCTCGGCCCTACGGGTGGATCTACTTCGGGGGCAATCCAAGCGATCGATTATCTCACGGACTTGAAGTTGAACCACGGAGTCAACATCGTCGCGATAAATAACTCCTGGGGAGGTGGTGGATACTCGAGCGCCTTGCACGCCTCAATCATCCGCGCAGCCAAAGCGAGGATTCTATTCGTAGCTGCGGCTGGCAACTCGACGTCCAACAATGACACAACGGCAAGCTATCCATCGAATTATTCAACACTTTCTGCGGGAACCTCGGGAGAGACTCCCGCTTCCTACGAATCGGTAATCGCGGTAGCTTCGATCAATTCATCCGGTGGACTATCGACCTACTCGAGCTACGGATCAACCCAGGTCGATATCGGTGCACCAGGTGAATCGATCAACTCAACCCTCCCGGGAAATACATACGGCAATTACAGCGGCACTTCGATGGCCACTCCGCACGTCACGGGAGCTGTGGCTGTGATCGCTGCAGCCAAACCAACCGCCTCGGCTGCCGCAATCCGTGATGCAATCTTGGGCAGCGCTGTACCGACAGCTAGTCTCGCCGGGAAAACCGTCACCGGCGGCCGCTTGAGCCTGCTCGATGCGATCAATTACTCGCCGGTGCCCAAGCTTTCCGTTGCAGGAGCAAGCCGCAATGAAGGCAATTCGGGAACCAGCTCGTTGGTGTTTACCGTAAGCCTTACGGCTCCGGCAACAGAGAATTTCAGCGTTCCATATGCAACCTCCAACGGCACGGCGACAGCAGGTTCAGACTACACGGCTGCCTCGGGTACCCTGAACTTCCTAGCCGGTGAGACATCCAAGACGATTTCGGTTGATGTTCTCGGCGACACGACCGTCGAGGCCAACGAGACATTCAATGTCGACTTGGGCGCTCCGAGCACCTCGGCCGTACAAGTTGTGGCTAGCAGGGCTACAGGTACCATTGTCAATGACGACAATGTCCAGATCTCTATCAATAGCGTAAACGCTTTGGAGAGCGCAGGTACCTTCGTATTCACCGTCTCATTGAACGTTGCAAGCACTTCGAGCGTTTCAGTTCGATTCGCTACTGCCAACGGAACGGCCAGAGCTGGTAGGAACTGGGATTATCTAGCCACCAGTGGAACCCTGAGCTTTTCGGCTGGCCAATTATCCAAGACCATCTCCGTCACGGTCTTGAACGATACGCTTGTAGAGCCTAACGAAACCTTCTTTGTCAATCTATCGAGCCCTAGTGGGGCTGTGATCACTGTAGGAACTGGCACAGGAACGATCGAGAATAACGATGGGCTTGGAGGAGCCGGAGGGGCGGATGGAGCCGGGGGCTTTTCACCAAGCTTCGACCCGGATTCGATGAGTGGATCGGATTGGCTAGGACTCCTCGACGAGTTCGGACGACGCCGATCGCGCCGCTAGTCGCGATCGTTTGCTGCGATCGATCAAACATTGAAAAAGACTTAGGTTGAAAAGCCTAAGTCTTTTTTCTTTAGAACTCGTCTCATCCAACTCCCTTTAAAAACTCTGAATGACCAAAAACCTAGGGTTTTTCATCATTGGGACGGTCCCCAGCTTTCTTTGTCGCTGCGTAGCACGTAAACTTTCGAACCGATCTGCATCTGGCACGCAGATTGCGTAAGTCTATTCTGTTCGATTCGAGTTCGCGTTACGAGACGGCCAGCCCGCGGTCTTCCATAGGCCCGAGCAAGTGGCTGGGTAACTGCAATTCCCTGCGATTGCTGAGCAAAGTGCTCAACCTCGCTCCCGTGAAGCGGTCAATAACTGTTTTCAAAACAAGAAAGACGCAGGATCTACAAATGAGATATGTGAAACAGCAAAGAAGTTCCACCAGAAAGCTGAGAATGGAAAAATTGGAGCTTCGAAGTTTGATGGCAGCAGATTTCATGGAGGGGGAGTTGCTGGTTCAGTATGGCAGTGAGAACGAACGATCTTTACTCGAAATAACCGAGTCTCAGGGAGCGGAGGTCCTTTTCAATCTTCGTCCGCAGGGAATGGACGCGGCTTCGATTGCTCGGGTTAAGCTGCCTGAAGGAAGAGATCTTGAAGCGGCCCTGGCTGCGTATGAGAGAATGCCGGGAGTGATCTCCGTCGAATACAATCAAAGGGTTAGTAAAAACGCGCAGGCCAACGATCCGTATTACTTAGACGGATCCCACTGGGGGCTCTACAGTTCGGATACTCCAAACAATGTAGGCGCGGGGCTTTCTACCAATGCATTCGGAAGCGGTGCAGAGGTTGCCTGGGATCGCGAAAAAATAGGCTCTGGAAATGTCGTCGTCGGGATCCTCGACGAGGGTGTTGATATCAACCACGAGGATCTACGTCAAAACATTTGGAGCAATCCAGGGGAGATTCCTAACGATGGTCTGGATAACGACAGCAATGGTTACATCGACGATGTCAACGGCTGGGACTTTTTGAATCGAGACAACAGCGTTTACGACAGTGTAGATGGTGATGATCACGGAACGCACGTCGCTGGATCGATAGGTGCAGTCGGTGGTAATGGAATAGGGGTCGCCGGCATCAATTGGAACGTCAAAATTCTCCCCGCGAAATTCCTAGGGCCTGGCGGTGGAAATATTGCTGATGCGGTACTCGCGATTGACTACATGACCAATCTGAGGCTCAATCGCGGGGTCAACATCGTCGCGGTGAATAATTCGTGGGGTGGTGGCGGGTACTCCTCGGCGCTGCATGCTGCGATCATTCGGGCCGCAAATGCCGGAATTTTGTTTGTGGCTGCTGCAGGCAATAGCTATGTGGACAACGATGTCTATATGACGTATCCGGCGAGTTATTCAACTTTGCAATCGGCAAGCGGCCAACCCGCAGCAAGTTATGATTCTGTGATTTCCGTTGCAGCTTTAACCTCCTCTGGAGACATGGCGGGCTACTCAAACTGGGGTGCAAACACAGTAGATATCGCAGCCCCTGGCACCGCGATCGTTTCAACACTACCAGGTAACACTTACGGATGGATGAGCGGAACATCGATGGCAGCACCGCATGTGACTGGCTCGATCGCACTCATGAGTTCGATCTTTCCGAATGAAAGCGCACCGTCTCTTCGAGAGACCATCCTTGGATCCGCGATTCCTACCCCGAGCACCCAAGGAAAGATGACCACGGGTGGTCGACTAAGTATCGCCGATGCTATGAATTACATGTCACTGCCGACCGTGTCCATCAGCCCGAATAGTATTCTAGAAGGGGCTACTGGGCAGTCGTCCTGGATCAGCTTCAACGTCACGCTAAGCTCTCCTGTCAGCGAAGCCTTCAGCGTTCAATACATCACTTTCGATACTAGCGCCACAAGCGGAATCGACTACGGTGCAAGTTCCGGAGCAATCACCTTTAATCCAGGTGATACCAACAAGCTTATTTCGGTGCAAGTCTTTGGCGATAATGTCGCCGAAGGTATTGAAACCTTCCTAGTCGAACTCGGCAGTCTCACGACCCGAGCCGTCCGATTCGGACTCGATGTTGCTGTAGGCACCATCACTGATGACGATCAAACCGGTTTGGTGGTCTCGGACACTGTGGTGTTCGAGAACGCGGGTTCCGCGAGATTTTCCGTTAGCCTAATGAACCCCTCAAACTCGACGGTTACAGTCCGTTTCGCAACTGCCAATGGAACAGCTAGGGCCGGAAAAAGCGCCGACTACTTAGCTACCAGCGGCACGCTCACATTCGCCCCTGGGGAAACCGTCAAGACGGTCAACGTTACGATCAATAACGACAAGATGGCTGAATCGAACGAGACCTTCTTCTTGAATCTCTCGAATGCAACCGGAACAACCATTCAGGATGCCCAGGGCTTAGGGGTTATACAGGACGATGATAGTACGACAACGAAAGCTCTTTCGGTATTCGATTACTCGCCTGATCGACTCAGCGCCAGCGACTGGCTCTTGCTCAACGAGGAATTTTCAAAGCGCCGGGGAAGAAGATAAACCCAACCAAAAATCAGTGATCCTGTACATTTGGGCGTTGGAGTGAAAGCCGAAAGGTACTCCCAACGCCCAATTCGCTTTGAACGCTTATCGTTCCTCCGATGGCGATCGTCAGATGCTTGACGATCGCCAATCCCAATCCGGTTCCGCCGGACTCTCTCGACCGCGCCTTATCCACCGTATAAAAACGCTCAAAGATTCGATCGATATCGCTTTCAGGTATTCCTATCCCTTGGTCGATCACCAAAAGCTCCAAACGATCGCCGACGATCTGCGTTTTGAGGGTTACCGTGCCTGTCTGCTTGGAATAGCGAATCGCATTGCTGAGGAGATTCCCAAGGATCGTGCGCAGGGAATCGAATTCTGCAAGCACTATCGGGTCTTGGTCCTCAAGCGACTCACCGATTTGATTGTCGATCGTTATCTGATTCGACTCGGCCACTGTCCGATGTTCCTTCACGACCGAATCGATCACGTCGGTTAAATGAATTGATACCAAGGACATCTTATCGGGCATCGTTTGAATTCGGCTCAGTTGCATCAGGCCACGAATCAACTGATCGAGTTTGTTAGCCTGCTCACCGATGCTAGTGACAAATCGGTGGCGAGCATCGGGATCATCCAAAGCTCCCATCAGCAGCGTCTCTGAATAGGCCTTGATCGCCGACAAAGGTGTTTTGAGTTCATGCGAAACATTCGCTGTGAAATCCTTGCGATAGTTCTCAAGCTGCTTGACCCGTGTCTCATCGCTGATCACAAGCAGCACTGCCGTTGCAACCTCGGGCGAGGGCTCCGGCGCAGGTGATCTAGATCGCACGGTCCCAAACCGTGTTGCCGCAGGTTTGCTATTGGCAGGGATACAATAAGCTCGAATGCGCAGTGATACACTTTGGTCCGCTGCATCCGTGGAATCGAGTTCGCAATCCATCGGCTGCTTGCGCAGCTGAACATCCTGGACCAGTGCAAGCAGTTTCGGTTGGCGAATCAGTTCGATCAGAGGAATGTTATCTTGAATACGTGCCCCTAGATTCAGCAGTTTGACCGCCGCACGATTGGCAAACATCAATCGCAACTCCGAGCAAAAGGCCAAGATTCCCTCGGGCAATGCCGATAAAATGGCATCCGATGTCTCCGAACCACTCAGATTGGTAAAGGCGTTTTGATGCAATTGATCGCACAGTGCGACCAACTCGCGCCCCACCGGATCAGAGCGCAGCGACTCGGGAAACATCTCCAAAAACTCCGCTCTTGCTACCGGCCGCTTGACCCGCGAACGAATGGTCTGCAAGGAGTCTCGAAGCTTCGTTGTGGCCTGAGTTGTCTGCCATAAAATCAAAACCAATGCTGTTCCGCAAGCTAGACCAAGACTCCCAAAAATCATCGTTCGCAAAACCCATGGAAGCTCCGGTTGTCGCACGCGCCGGGAGTAGATCATCCACTCCGATGGCGAACTCGCAGTCGCCTCTTTGATCGGCTGACGGACACTGATCCGGTAGTATCGATTCGGCTCCTCGATCCACTCGGTGGGAGTCATGACCAAGGACTGGCGAGCCCTATCGCTCAGCGCGACATCCGAAAGGATCTCGACCTCACCCCAGTTCATCTTTCTCAATCCTTGCACAAACTGTAACCATTGCTGACGGTCCGCACTGCTGGTTAAAGTCCTCGACAAGAGATTCGCTTCTTGCGTCACCTCGGAGTCCTGCTGCACAAACCAGCGGCGATTCTCCGCTTGATGCATCCAAGCAGCGACGAGCAAGCCCACAAGTCCACCTAAAACAGGTAGGACAAACATCCTCCATGGAACTCGCAAAAAACTCATTCGCTACCAGTTTTTTGTGCTAGTGAATCGTGGGAAATGATCGGTTGATCCGGTGCACCCCTGGGATCTCCCATACCTCCGAGTATACTCTGTAACTGAGCCGAACGATGCCCTACTCCTGTCGGAATCCGATTATGCTTTTGAAGTCTTGCCGGCTTTCCTGCACCTTAGCTTGCTCCATCGCTTTGACTGCCATCGGGTGCACCAAACCAGTTGCTAAACCTGTGGCGAGCACCGTGAAAATTGCGACGGTCCTGGCAGCATCCAAGCAAATCACAGACTTCGACGAATTCGTCGGCAGAACCGTCGCGATAGAAACAGTCGAAGTCCGTGCACGCGTCACCGGTTATATCAAGCAAATCCATTTTGCAGACGGACAGAACATCCAAGAAAACGATCTGCTTTTCTCAATCGAACCGGATGTCTACCAAGCTGCCCATCAGCAAGCCCTCGCAAAAATCGATCTGATGAAAGCCCGAGTGGGACTCGCTAAAAGCAAACTCGCCCGCGCCAAAAGCTTGATCGATGTTCAAGCCATCTCCCAAGAAGAGTACGAGGAAAACATCGCATCCCTAACCGAGGCACAAGCTCAGGAAATCTCCGCCCAAGCCGATTCGCAGATCTCCGCTTTAGACCTGAAATACACCGAGGTCCGAAGCCCCATCAGTGGTCGAATCGATCGAGCTCTGATCACCCCAGGTAACATCGTTACCGGTGGACTCGGAACCGGAACTCTCCTGACGACTATCGTCAAAACCGATCCTATGTACATCTATTTCGATGTCGATGAACAATCGGTTCTTCGCTACCAAAGAATGATCCGTGGACGAAATTCAGACGCATCAGCAGATACTCAAGCATCTCGCGATATCAAGTCGCTCGATATCCCGTGCTTGGTACAACTCGGCGACGAAAAAGATTATTCGCACCGAGGTAAAGTCGACTTTATCCAGAACCGTATCGATGACTCCACCGGTTCAATCAAACTGCGCGGTGTTCTAGACAATCAAGATAATCTGCTCAAATCAGGAATGTTCGTACGCGTTCGAGTCCCAGTCTCGCAACCCTACGATGCCGTCTTAGTGCCCGAAGCTTGTGTCGGAGTCGATCAAGATACCCGCTACGTGATCGCCGTCGGACCCGATAAAAAACCAGTTCGACGCACCGTGGAACTTGGACGTGCGATCGGGAACTGGCGAGTGATCGCCAAGGGCCTCGAGGCTGGAACCGAGGTCGTCTACCGTGGCCTCCAGCGAGTCCGCCCCGAAGCGCAACTCGAAATCCAGCGAGCCGATGTCCCGTTGGCTCTGGGAGATGATCCTCCGAGCTCTGTCCAGGGAGCCCAGTAATGCTCTCACGCTTCTTCATCGATCGTCCCGTCTTTGCTTCCGTCCTTTCCATCCTCATCACCTTAGCTGGGCTGGTTTTCGTCTGGCAGCTTCCCATCGCTCAATACCCAGAGATCACTCCGCCGACAGTCCAAGTCTCTTGCTTGTATCCAGGGGCCAGTGCCACGGTTGTCTCGGAAACAGTCGCAGCCCCCATAGAACAACAAATCTTGGGGGTTGAGAACATGCTCTACATGTCGACCCAATGCACCAACGACGGGGGATGCTCGATCAGCGTTACCTTCGAAGTAGGTACCGATCTGGACATGGCCCAAGTCCTTGTCCAGAACCGAGTCAATCTTGCTCTTGCGAGTCTACCGAGCGAAGTCAAACAAACCGGGGTTTCAGTCAAGAAACGTTCGCCGAGTATTCTTCTGGTCGTGAATCTGATTTCACCGGACGACTCCCGAAACCAGCTGTACCTGAGCAACTATGCAACCATTCAATTGAGAAACGAACTGGTTCGAGTACCAGGGGTCGGAGATATCGGCTTTCTGGGCCAACTCGACTACTCGATGCGCATTTGGTTAGATCCAACACGCATGGCCTCCTTGGGAATCACCACCAGCGATGTGATGCAATCGCTTCGAGAGCAGAATATCCAAGTCGCCGCCGGATCGATCGGTCGAGAGCCAATGCTACCAGGGCAGTCTTTCCAATATACGCTATCAACGAAAGGTCGCTTGATCGAACCCCAGGAATTTCGAGGGATCGTTGTCGGCACGAGCCTCTCTGGAACTCCGGTCTATCTAGGAGATGTCGTGACCGAGCAACGCCAAGGTGCCGATGGACGCTCGTACGGAGGCATCGAACTCGGGGCAAAGAATCAAGACACCTCGTGTACACTCGATGGCAAACCTTCTGTCGGGATGGCAATCTACCAGCAACCCGGTAGCAACGCGATCGATACAGCTCGATTGATCCAGGAAAAAATGGACGAACTCCAAGCGAACTTTCCTCCCGGAGTCGGCTACAAAATCGTCTACGACACCACGCCTTTTATCTCCGAATCGATCATGGAGGTTTTCAAATCGCTCCGCGATGCAATCATCTTGGTAGCGATCGTCGTGCTGGCCTTCCTGCAGTCGTGGCGCGCAAGCGTCATTCCACTGATTGCAGTCCCGGTTGCGATCATCGGCACATTCGCTGTCATGCACGGGATAGGGTACAGCCTGAACAACCTATCTTTGTTCGGACTCGTCCTTGCGATAGGTATCGTTGTCGACGATGCGATCGTAGTGGTCGAAGCCGTCGAACATCACCTCGAACATGGTATGGTCCCTCGCGATGCTGCGATCAAGGCGATGGACGAAGTATCCGGCCCGATCATCGCCATCTCCTTGGTCCTGATGTGTGTCTTTATTCCATGCATCTTTATCACTGGAATCACAGGCCAATTCTTCCGTCAATTCGCCGTGACCATCGCCGTATCTACTTTCTTCTCAGCCATCAACTCGCTCACACTCAGTCCTGCACTTTGCGCAGTGCTTCTGAAACCAAAAGCCGAGCAAAAGGATCCCATCTCGCTCT
>JBJTAQ010000043.1:0-1127 GCA_046090945.1 Pirellula sp. | reverse complement strand
CTCCGGAGTTGCACCAACGGTTCCTGGAAGAGGCTCGAATTGTAGCTAGTTTAGATCACCCAAACATCGTTCCTGCCTACGATTTTGGGCAATCTAAATCCGGTCCGTATTACATCGTGAGTCGATTCATCGATGGTTCGGATTTGAACAAAAGAATGCAGCAATATCCCGTGACTCGACGGCACGCGATGCAGATCGTAGCTGAAATCGCCGATGCCTTGCACTACGCGCATTCCAAGGGGTTAGTGCATCGCGATGTCAAGCCCGCGAATATTTTGATCGACTCTCGGGGCAGGTCCTATCTGACCGACTTTGGGATTGCGCTTAGGGAGCAATCCATCGGTGCAGGCTCCCATTTCATAGGGACCCCCGAATACATGAGTCCAGAGCAGATTCGGGGCGAATCCCATCGCGTGGATCATCGCAGCGACATTTTCAGCTTAGGGCTCATTTTTTATCGTCTTTTGACCGGTAGAGGCCCTTTCATAGCTGATAGCGACCAGCAGTTGATGGACTTGATTACCAGTGAGGATGTAAGAACACCGCGTGTTTTTGATGAATCGATCAGTGTGGAGGTCGAGCGGATCTGCATGAAGGCTTTAGCCAGACGCCCGAATGACCGCTACTCTGTTGCAATCGATTTTGCGGATGATTTAAGGTGGATTTTAGGATCGGGAGATCCGGGCAGTGAAGAACCCGGCGCAAAGACTCCCAAGGGAACTGCAATTCAACCTGCTAAGCCGACGTCGAATCTCGGTTCGCCAAAGACTAGGGCGATTCGGCCCAAGGAATCGGTAGAAACAACAACAGCCGAGGTGATCCCTAAAGGATTGCGTTCTTATGACGAGAACGACGCGGAATTCTTTCTCCAGTTATTGCCTGGCCCTTACGATCGCAAGGGGATGCCTGAATCGGTTCGATCCTGGATCCAAAGAATCTCTAATCGCGGCAAAAATTCGCAGATGGCGATGGCTATCTACGGTCCTTCAGGATGCGGTAAATCTTCATTAATCAAAGCGGGGGTCATTCCGAAACTTTCGGAAGATTGCCTCTGCGTCGTGCTCGATGCGGTGCCTGGGGAAACCGAAACGGTTTTAACTCGTGAGCTCAGAACACTATTTCCGCTG
>JBJTAQ010000042.1:0-1022 GCA_046090945.1 Pirellula sp. | reverse complement strand
TCTGCGAACATATGCCCAATCGGCGTGCTGCCCGAACATCAGCATCGCCATGGTGTCGCCTGCGATGAGCATCGGCAAGACGACCCCCGTAGAGGCTTTGGCACCGAAGACGTAAGCGAATATCAGAACGTGGACCAAACTCACTCCTGAAAAACCGCTCTTGGTAATACCGATGCCGAAAGCGGCCAGCGCCAGAAGCAACCAAACACCCAGCGATAGACTCGATGGCTCTAGTCCCACTGCTTCTACTCGCTCACAAAAGGACGACCGTGTACGATCCTGCTTTGACGGTCCGTCAACTCTTGGACCAACTCATCGGTGCTCTCAGGGTCCACGTTGCGGCAACATCCCATGAGTCGCTCCGCTAATTGATCGAATGGGATCTCCCAATCTTCAGGGGTTGATTCCTCGGGTGCGATGCAACTGATTTCGCTGACGAGCAATAGGAACCTCAGCACATGTCGGAACAGCATCCCTTCGTGTTTTTGAAGTCCACGCGTTACGATGTACTTGTTGAAATCGCACTCGAATGAGAGTAGTTCTCCGACCACCCAGACGCTCCGAGTGTATACATCATGCACTCCAGGGAAATCGTAATCGAACATGCGTCTGAGTTTCTCGCCCAAGGCCAAGGGCTTTGGTGGTGGTTGATCGAAGCGATCTTGAAATCGTCGCGATCGAGAGTTCGGTGAATCGAACTCCTCTTGGGAATCTTCATCCTCAGGTGCTTGTCCGGTCAGTGCCTGGACTCCCGCTAATCCCAATTCCAGGAGTCGAGGGTGTAAATGCTGTTTAGCCAAAGGACCAAAGGGCAATTGATCTGGTCCTGGCACCGGAACCAGTTTGCTGATATTGGCTGGAAGTTCCAGGACGCTTTCGAGCGCCTGGACTCGTTCGATGGGATCTGCAAAATGCAACTGCTGGATCAAATACAAGCCATAAATTGGATTGACGCTCCGCAGTTCCCTGAGCAATTCCAACCGCGGTTTTGTCTCAATTCTCTCGGGACGATAATTCTCTAA
>JBJTAQ010000041.1:0-1394 GCA_046090945.1 Pirellula sp. | reverse complement strand
TATCGTTTCCGAAATAAACATAATGTTCTCCTTTGCATGAGTGGCCGCGATCGTCACCGATGTATTTGCATCGGCACCAATCGCCACGATACTGACTTCCCTGAGTACACCCGCTTTAACGAGTGTGAAACCGCTGGCTGGCGCTTTGACGAGCCGACCATTTACTTCCACCGTTTCGTTAGGCCGAACTCGCTCGTAGTTTGTTGGTGACAAACCGACCGAGGCTTGGAATCGAAATCCCCCTCGGGCCAAATCGACGACCTGTCGCGATGCTTCGGTCGATGGTGTTATTGTTCCTTGGACAAGCAATTTGCCACTGGCGACGATTGCTTTTCCATGTCCAATGATTCCCGACAAGCGAGAGTCATGGTCGGCCAAGATACTGACTTGATCAGCCGATGCGTCGATTCCATCCAGATCGATTGCCACCGGTCCCCAACCTGGCACGGACATCAATCCGCCGGTATAGGCGACGATGTTGACACTCGGTTGCTTGCCAGTCGCTTGGATCTCGACATCGGCTGTTGCCAGCAATAGTTCATCGATTGCCGTGCTCATTATTGCTTTCTCCTAACCGGTTTCTTCAATGAAATCATGGGTTTAACTCCCTGATGTGCCACGCTTAGTTTCTTCAACTGTTCGCGCGAATCATCGCACAGTGTGAACTCCACAGTGCCTGATAACCCCATACGAGGTGGATGGAAGTGGCAAACGAAATAGTCCGCCGTTGGGGGCAACGGGACTGCAGATTCACCAAACTCGTCGCCTAGCTTGATCCATGCTTCGTGCAGCTTTTTGAAATAGACATCAGCATGTATACCAAGCCAAAGAAACGCATTGGCTTGCGGTGTGAGTGCACCTTGCTCTTCGAAAAGGTTCGCCGCTTGATCAATTTCATCGGCTGACCATTCGTAATTGCGACCATTGCGACTTGGCTGTACTCGCCCTTGCTTAATTAGGTAATTCAGCGCCGGAACGCTTGAATCGCAACCTCGCGTTCTTAGTTCGTTTGAAGCTTGTTCAGTGCTCTTGGGATAGTCATCTTCGATTCCAAAGCATCGGAACTCAAGATATGCCTCGCGGCTGAGGATAACCGACATAGCCAACTCCTTTTGTTGCATTTCTGTAGAAATTATGCAGTCAAGAGAATAGTAGCGACTGGCGACCGCCTGTACTAGTGGCTTTCTGTAGAAATTATGCAGAAATACGCACAGCCCTCAAATTGCATGAAGCATCGTCAGGGTGATCACCAGTTGGATTTTTTTGGGTTAGGAAGACTGCTCACGAACCATTGTTCGCGTCGTAACTTCTTGCTCGGTAACGCGTTGTATTTCGCGTCGCGCACCCCAAATCGAGTCGTTTTTCGAGTCGCGCGAGTCGTCAAAACACTGGGG
>JBJTAQ010000040.1:0-1357 GCA_046090945.1 Pirellula sp. | reverse complement strand
GGCCATCCGCACAACTCGCTCGACCTCGCCACCAAAGTCGGCGTGGCCAGGGGTATCGATCAAATTGATCTTGATCCCTTTGTACTCCAACGCGATGTTCTTCGAGAGGATCGTAATGCCTCGCTCACGTTCCAAGTCGTTGCTGTCGAGGATTCGCTCCCCTTGCAACTGCGAGTCACGGTACTGACCGCTTTGTTTGAGCAAGCAATCGACCATGGTGGTTTTGCCGTGGTCAACGTGCGCGATGATAACGATGTTGCGGATGTCTTGACGTCGCATAAATTCAAATCGATGGAACTGGGCGCGAATGGGAAAAAATCAGCCTTCGTCCGAGGCGCGGAAACTTTCTACGAGCGTTGGGCTGTAGCGGCAAATCTGTTGGCCTGGGAAATACAAAGCCAGTTCTCGGGCCGCCGATTCCGGGGAGTCCGACGCATGGACGAGATTCATTTGACGCGATGAACTGTAATCGCCACGGATGGTCCCAGGGGCTGCCTTCAGACCGTTGGTAGCTCCGAGCATCTCACGAACCACTCGGATCGCTTCAAGGCCCTCGACAGCCATGGCCACGATCGGGGCGGAGGTGATGAACTGCTCCAAATTCGGATAAAACGGCTTCGAGACATGCTCGGCATAGTGCTCGCGAGACAGCTCAGGCGTTACCCTCAGCATCCTCATCCCGACGATATTAAGCCCTTTTCGCTCGAATCTCCCAATGATTTCACCGATCAACCGGCGTTGAACACAGTCTGGCTTGAGCAGTACGAGGGTAGTTTCCATGATGATTTCTAAGAAAAACTTGAATTAGGGACTTACAAAACAGACCCGAAGAGTATCGGCGAGAATTGTCTCGATTTTTCATTCTCGGGCTAGGCGAAATGGAGCTTTTCGTTTTCCTACTCCAACGATACGCTACTTTGGTTGGAATCCCCAAGTCCTTCCGCTGAGATTTGCTAGCCATTCCTAAACCCGAACCGGTGATGTGAGCAACGATGAAGTTCAAATTCCCTGTAGTCATCATCGACGAGGATTTTCGTTCCGGAAATGCTTCTGGCCTGGGAATTCGGGCCTTGGCCGAAGCCATCGAGAGCGAAGGGATCGAGGTCGCGGGGGTCACCAATTACGGGGACCTGTCCCAATTCGCCCAGCAGCAGAGCCGGGCCTCGGCCTTCATCCTATCGATCGACGACGACGAGTTTGCCTCCGAAGCCTCGATGCACTCAGCCTTGGCCAACCTGCGACAATTCATCTCAGAAATCCGGTTCAAAAACGCCGATATCCCGATCTTTCTCTACGGTGAAACCCGGACTTCGCGTCACATCCCCAACGACATCCTCCGCGAACTCCACGGCTTTAT
>JBJTAQ010000039.1:0-2399 GCA_046090945.1 Pirellula sp. | reverse complement strand
TGGACGTGAAAGCAAAGATCCAAGCAAGGTTTTTTGATATATCTTTGGTTTACTAACCCCCTCCACCCTCACCCCCCAACCCCCTCTCCCGCCAGCGGGAGAGGGGGGGGTAAAGGGTTCGTAAAGCATCCTGGTGTATTGCTTGCTGGCGACAAATCTCTGCTTGTTAATTTGCCGAATGGCTCACCCCAACTCTGCTTGCTCCCCTCGCCCCGCTTCGGGGAGAGGGGTCGGGGGTGAGGGGCTGGAGCGCAATCACTCACAGAGCCTATTTTGGATTTTTTATCTATCAGGCTACATGCGTTCCACAACGCCGATGCCGAGAAGCTCTAAGCCTACCCTCAGGGTCTTGGCGACGACCGATGAGAGCTTCAATCGAGAATGACTTTGGATCTGCGAGTCGCTGTTAAGCACCGGACAGTGCTCGTAAAAACTGCTGTAGAGCTTGGCCAACTCATACAGATAGTCGGTGATCAAGTTCGGGGTATACTCCTGCATCGATTGCTGAAGCATCTCTTCGAATCGAGCCAGGTGGATCGCGATGGATACTTCCGATGCCTCGGTCAACCTGATCGGTGCTGGATCCCAATTCACTTGCTCGAACCCCTTGTCCTCGGCCTTGCGCAAGATGCTCCGGATCCGAGCATACGAGTACTGGATGTAAGCCGATGTGTTGCCGTCGAGCCGCACCATCTTGTCCATGTCAAATACATAGTCGCTGGTGCGATTGTGTGCCAAATCCGCATACTTGATCGCCCCTAGACCGACCGTCTC
The DNA here is from genome assembly GCA_046090945.1 of Pirellula sp. Taxonomy (GTDB): domain Bacteria; phylum Planctomycetota; class Planctomycetia; order Pirellulales; family Pirellulaceae; genus JBKCUI01. The sequence goes on along the minus strand of JBJTAQ010000039.1, from coordinate 1,625 downwards.
GGCAATCTGCCTTTGCTCCTGATCGGTCATCTGCAGTCCCGTCAAGTTCATCCGCTCCGGACTGCAGACAACCTCCATGGCCCTCGCGACTGCTTCGTCGAGCATCGATTCGAGCCCCACAGTGCTCCCCGACCGGGTCTTAAACGGCTTGCCATCGGTCCCCATCACGGTCCCGAAACTGATGTGACGAAAATCGGTATGGGTCAATCCGATTTTATCGAGCACCGCAAAGAGCTTCTTGAAGTGATCGCTTTGGCGATGATCGACCACATACAACGACACGTCTGGCGAAAATTCGCGCTCTCGAAACATAGCCGTTGCGATGTCGGTCGTCGCATAGAGATAAGCTCCATCCTGTTTTTGGACGATCATCGGTGCGTCGAAACCGTCGAGAAACACGCACATGGCTCCATCGCTTCGGGTCGCAAGATTCTTTGCAAATAGATCCTCGACCACCGCTGCGAGCATCTCGTGGTAAAAACTCTCGCCATACCAGTGGTCGAATCGGACGTTCAAGCGACGATAGATCGTGTCGATCTCTTGGCGACAGTTCGGGAGAAACTCGTTCCACAGTTTGAGGTTCCCCGCCTGGCCGCGATGCAGCGCTGCGGTCTCGGACAAGACTCGATCGTAGATGTCCGGATGCGCTTTGGAATCTGCCATGAGCACCGGATCCTTGGTCGCCTCGGCGATCTTGCTGAGATTGCTCTGAAGTTCCTCCTGGGCAGTCAGCACCGAACGCTCGGCAGCCGCTAATTCTTTGGCAATCTTCTTGTCAGTCGGTGCAGCAGCAAGCTTGGTTTGCACCTGCTCGACTCGCCGCTTGGCAAACTCGATGCCTTGCTCGAGTTTCGCACTCTGAGCTACGGCCTCCTGGTATCCACTGATCGCTTGCACCTTGCGATACAAACGGCTGAGTTCTGCCACTGGATGCTTCTGGTAGGCTTGGGCATCGCAAAAGTGCTTGTACCCGTAGATGATCATCCCGAATTGGGTGCCCCAATCGCCAAGGTGATTGTCGGTGATGACATGATGTCCCAAGAATCGCAACACCTTGGAAATCGCATCTCCGATCACCGTCGAACGGATGTGCCCGACGTGCATCGGCTTGGCCACATTCGGCGACGAATAATCGATGACGATCGTCTTCGGGGACTCGACCCTGGTCACCGCAAGCCGCTCGTCGCGATAGGCCTCATCGAGTTGCGAGGCCAACCAACTCGGCGAGAGCCTCAAATTGATATATCCGGCCCCTGCAACACTGACCGATTGGCAGATATCCGATAGATCCAACTCATCGACAACGCTCTGGGCGATCTGCAAAGGTGGCTTGCCCAGGACCTTCTGCAAAGGCATAGCGATGTTGGCTTGGTAGTCGGCAAGTGCCGGGTCGCGTGAGGCGACGATGCGTTCCAAGGAGGCTTCGACCAAAGCAGGGTCATTGAGGAGTTTTTCCAAAGCGGCTCGAAACCGCTCACGGATGGGTTTAAGGATCTGCATCGCTCGTGTTGGACTTGTGTAGGAACTCGATGGGTGAAATCGCGACGGGTCTAAGCGGTCTTCTTTTTAGATTGTCCGACCGGGACCGGCATAGGTCCTGCATAGGCATCAAAGATCACCAGCAG
>JBJTAQ010000038.1:0-2471 GCA_046090945.1 Pirellula sp. | reverse complement strand
CTATCTCGGATCTGTAACGTGGTTGCGATCGTCACGGCAGGTCAGCTCCGAGCCTTCGGTTCTGTGGATGAAGTCATGAGTAAGCTTTGTCCTCAACGCAATTTTGAGATTCAAGTCGCGGGAGCTGAGCACGTCCAAGTTGCCGAAGGAATACTTCGCGATGTTTTGCTCGATACCGAGCCATTGACCAGTAGTCCGGCCGAGCTGACGCTCCGATTCCCAACTGTACGTACCGAAGTCGAGTTGGCTGAACTATTGCAGAAACTGGTTTCAGCCAAATTGCCAGTGACGCAATTCCGGGAACTGACAAGCGATCTGGAAGACGCCTTTCTATCGGTGGCAGGCAAAGATTAGTTTCGAAGTACTTCGAGAGCATATTGGCGTGAATCTACTTTCATTGATCAACAATCCGATCCTGCGACGCGAGTTGACCAGTCGCCTTCGTAGCCCCAAGGCTTTGATTGCCATCGCGATCGTCGCAATTGTGTCGTGCGCTTTGGTTTTAATGCGTTGGCCCAGAGAGGCAACCATCGATTTGGTGACCCAAGGGTCGATCCAAGTTTTTCGACCGGTGGCTTATGCGATTGCCATCGCCATCATGATGCTAACGCCCGCTTTTCCGGCGACAGCTATCGTTTCAGAGCGCAAGAAGGGGACTCTGGTTTTGATGCTCAACTCCCCGACCCCACCTTGGATGGTCTATGTCGGGAAGCTGCTTGCGAATGTGCTCTTGGGGGTGTTGCTGTTTTCGGTAAGCTTACCTGCCATTTTTGCCTGTTACGCAATGGGCGGGATCTCGATTGCCGGCCAAATCGCCCCATTATTGCTAGTTTTCTTGGCCATGGCGTTCCAGTACTCCGCCCTTGGACTTTGGGTGTCGAGTCGTTCGCAGTCGATCGACGCGAGCCTCAGGTGGACCTATGCCATCCTATTGGCTTTGGTGGTATTATCGATTGGTCCGAGTGTCTTGGTCGGTAAGCTTTCGGGCGTAAAAGCTTGGATAGCACAGGTTCTGACGACACTCTCGCCGATCCCAGCCCTTCAGCAACTCACCGGTGCACAAGGCCAAGCCCAGGCGATTGGGATTGGGACCGGTTGGGTCGAATTTATCATCACTTGCGCGGTTTCGACAATCGGGCTTGCACTAGCCACCCTCTACAAGCTTCATCCGACGATGATGGATCGATCTCGGGATGCGGGCAAGGTGATCGGCGCGAATCAATCGAGTTGGTTGCGGCGACTTGCGTATCTAGTTGACCCCAAGCGTCGCAAGGCTGGGATTCCATTTTGGCTCAATCCGGTGATGGTCAAGGAGTTTCGAACTAGAAAATTCGGACGGCTCCATTGGTTGCTCAGGCTCATTGCCGCAGGAGCTATCGTATCGATCTTGCTTACGGTGGTCGCTGCAACGGGGACAGTCAATTGGGGTGTCGATCGAATCGCCTCATCAATGGTTTTGATGCAGATAGGTTTCTTGCTGTTGCTAGGTCCTAGTCTCGGTGCCAATCTGATCGCATCGGAAGTGGAAAGTGGGGGTTGGCAATTGATGCGAGCCTCGCCGATCTCTGCTTGGCGAATTCTAAGTGGAAAGCTGGCTAGTACTTTTTTGACGCTGCTGCTGCTGTTGTTGGCTACGCTTCCAGGTTATGTAATGATGAGCTACATTCAGCCAGCGCTTGGAGGCCAGGTATCCAACGTAATTATCTCGCTGTTGATCGCTACTGGAATGGTGACGATTCTCAGCGCATGCGTCAGCGCTTATTCCAAAACGAGTGCTGTGGCGACGACTGCAAGCTATGCGCTCCTGCTGCTGCTATTTGCTGGCACACTTTTGATTTGGCTTGGTCGAGGAAACCCCTTTGGGCCTGTGTTTGTCGAAAGAGCACTGTTACTAAACCCAGCAGCAACGGCGTTGGCAGAGATGAAGGCTCCTGGATTCGAGACCTTTCAATTGATTCCCAAGGGTTGGTATGTTGGCCTTGGTATCTGCGCCGTAGGCCTGCTGATCCTCGTCATGCGCATCGCTCGTTTGACCCGACCTGATTAGACCATCGAATATGATTAGCATCCGAAGACCACGGATTTTATCCAAACTGATTACGGCGGGTATTTTGCTCCTGGCTCTGACAGAGCTCGCCGCACAGGACGTCGTCCCCTTAAGACATCGATGGGAGGTTGAGCCGGGCTTCGGCGATGTTTGGAACATCAGTCGTGAGCCGCGAGCGAAATTCTTGGACCTGAATGATCTCAAGAGCGATCAAGCCATTCTGAGGTTCGAGGCAGCCCAAAACATCTGTCAAAATTATGACCGGCCAGGCTTTCGGCAGCCGCAAAAGGCACTCGAGCTACTGATCGGGCAGCTAGAGAATCCCAACAACTCAACACTCGTCAAACGCTCGATGATCTCCGCAGCCTGTTTGCTCGATGACGGCAGCAATTCACTAGCGATCTGGAAAGCGGCCAAGGACGAT
>JBJTAQ010000037.1:0-7509 GCA_046090945.1 Pirellula sp. | reverse complement strand
TGGGTTCATTCGCAACGGATACGACGCTCGGCTCGATGAGCTTAGGGGGCTAGCCTCAGGTGGTAAAGAATGGATCGCTCGGTACCAAGCCGATCAAGCCCAAGCGACGGGAATTCCAAGTTTGAAAGTCGGCTATACATCCGTCTTTGGCTACTACATCGAAATCACCAACACGCACAAAGATAGAATCCCTCCGAATTATGTTCGCAAGCAAACCTTAAAGAATTGCGAAAGGTACATCACTCCTGAACTCAAAGAGTATGAAGAAAAGGTTCTTACCGCCGACGAGTCCGGCAAGCAACTTGAGTACGAGCTGTTTTTAGAACTCAGAGATGCAGTCCATCAGTCGACCCGTCAGTTGCAACTCAATGCAGCCATCCTGGCCGAACTCGACTGCCTGGCTGCACTTGGTGAGCTTGCGGTCAAGAACAACTATGTTTGCCCGACGATGACTGAGGAGCCGATCCTGGAGATTTACGAGGGTCGCCATCCGGTGCTCGATAGTTTGATGCCCAAAGGTAAATTCGTTCCGAACGACTGCATGCTCGGATCCGAGCATGGTCGCATCCAACTGATCACCGGTCCGAACATGGCCGGTAAGAGCACTTATATCCGTCAGTGTGCAACGATCGTCGTTCTGGCTCAAATAGGTAGCTTCGTGCCAGCTCGCAAGGCGACGATTGGAATCGCCGATAAGCTGTTTGCTCGGGTGGGTGCAAGCGACGAATTAACTCGCGGTCAGAGCACATTCATGGTTGAAATGGTCGAAACTGCCAGAATCTTAAACACGGCTACCGAGCGATCGTTGGTGATTCTCGATGAGATCGGTCGCGGGACGAGCACCTACGACGGTCTGAGTCTAGCTTGGGCTATCGTCGAGCATTTGCACGACCGGAATCTATCCCGCACGCTCTTTGCGACCCATTACCATGAATTGATCGAGCTTCAGCGATCGTTGACAAGCGTTCGGAATTGGAACGTGTCGGTCAAGGAATGGGATGATCAGGTGGTGTTTTTGCATCGGATCGTACCCGGTGGTGCCGATAAGAGCTATGGGATTCATGTTGCGCGGCTTGCAGGGATCCCCAGGGGCGTCAACGAGCGGGCTAAGGAAATTCTCAGCCAATTGGAACTCAACCACCTGAATCGTTATGGCCAGAGCAAGATCGCTCCTGCTGCGAAGAAATCGGGAGCCATTCAGTTAACGTTATTCCAGTGGCAGGAAAACGAGATCGTCGATGAAATCAAATCGCTGGATTTGACAACCACGACGCCGCTTGGGGCGTTGCAACTGCTAGAATCTATGCAACGGCGAGCGCGAGAAATCCAATAATTTTCAGCGCGACAGCGTTTAGCGTCCTGATTGAAAACGGGGTTTACCATGTCCGACACGAACTCCCAAGACGACTCGTCGGAGAACCCGTTCGAGGCACACCTGGGTCCTGAAGTTCCCGATCCGATGTCCAGCGGATTTAATCCGTATGAGAATACGGATCCGCAGACTCTCATTCCTCCGGTCAAACCTTCGTATTGGATCGGGGCTTCAATTCTGGGCCTGCTATCTATCATGAGTTTCCTAGTGCCCACGGTTTTCTACGATCCAATCTCGCAACCTCTCTTGGCGTTCTTGATGAGTTTCATTTGGATCTGACTCCTATGATAGTGCTCCTTCCCATGGCCTTGATTCGCCTGGCACTGCATCGACGGAATATCGCAAAAGCCATCCAAGCCGAATCCTACCCTGGAAATCAAACGTTTGGTGTTGGATACTTGATGTATTCGCTCTTTATGTCGTTTGCGTGTCTGGCGGCTGGTTGCTTTTTGTTCTTCGGAATATGCACAGGCTTATTTCTCGGTTCCCAATGGGTCGGACTAATCGACTTTCTTGCTGGGCCATTGCTGATACTTAGTGCAATCCTTTCGGTTGTTACGTCGGGCTATCTGCTGAATTTGGGTATACCTAAGTACCGATAAGTTTCCATAGTTCCATTCGGCAAATACCTACGACGCATGAACCAAGCCAAATCGATCACAGCGTACACGTTTCTCGGTAGCACGCAGAGCCTATGTCCAGACTGTTTGCGCGTTGTTCAGGCCAAGATCGTCGCCAGGGGCAATCGAGTTTATTTCCGCAAGCGATGTCCGGAGCATGGAGTTCGGGAGGATTTCGTTTGTAGCGATCGAAGATGGTTTGATCGCTATGATACTGCTTTGCCAGCGCGTCTACCCAGACATACTCAGGTCGAACCTTCCAAGGGCTGTCCGCTCGATTGTGGGTTGTGTTCTGATCACGAGCAACATACCTGCGTGGCTGTTTTGGAGATCACCGATAACTGCAACCTCACCTGTAGCATGTGCTATGCGGACAGTCGTCCGGGGCTCAAGCACAAATCGTTCGAACAGATCAAGAGAGCGATCGATACGCTGGTGGCTGCCGAAGGCCAACCGGATGTTCTGCAACTCTCCGGGGGTGAGCCGACGCTGCACCCGGAGTTTGAAGCGATCTTACTCTACGCGCTCTCGCAACCGATCCACTTCGTGATGATCAATACGAATGGAATTCGGCTTTCCAAGGATGCGGAGCTTGTTAAAAAAATTGCGCAGCACAAGAACCGGGTCGAGATCTACTTGCAGATGGACGGTGTCGAGGATTTCGTTTTTGAGAAACTGCGAGGTCAGGCGCTACTGGATACCAAACTACAAGCTCTCGAGAGATTGGGGGCCGCCGATCTGAATGTGACGCTGGTTGCAACCTTGCAAGCTGGGGTCAACGAAGGTCAACTCGGTGGACTCCTAGAGCTCGCGGCTGCAAGACCTTGGGTCAGCGGCTTGAGTCTTCAGCCAGCAACTTATTCGGGCCGACACTACTTACCCGAACAGCTCGAGGCGCGTATCACAGCTCCGGATTGCATTCGGCTTTTGTGCGATCAGTCGCAGGATCGGCTTTGCGAAACAGATTTTTTTCCGCTGCCTTGCGCGCATCCGAACTGCCACGTCTTGGCGATGTGTTACCGGCATGAAGGGAGCTTGATTCCCTTGACACGTTTCATCGATGCACAGGCCAATCGCGATTTGCTGGCCAATGGGTTGAGTTTTACCAGAGACGAAGGGAAACGCTTGGCCCAACTCTATTTGGCTCGCAATGCATGCTGCGGACCGGGGGGGTGTGTCGAGCCAGAGGGATCGACCGTAGCGTCTCCGGCCCTTGTGTCTCTTGGTTCACCTCAAAATCTCGCCGAAGAGTTCTTTGCCAAGGCGATCGAAAAAGAGCTTGGCAGCAAGCAATTGCTCCGCATCACGATCACCTCCTTTCTGGACGCTTATAATTTTGATGTTCGACGAGTGATGAAATGCTGCACGCACCACGTTCTTCCTAGCGGACACATCATCCCGTTTTGTGCTTACAACGTTCTTTACCGTAATGGCCATGTCCCCTTGCCCAAACTGAGCAATGGTTAGCCTTGAGATTGGAAGATTCTTTCATACGCTTTTGATGCTCGCAGCGCTGATTGCAAGCTGTTGGATTTATCGGCGGACCCAGCAACGATTGGAGGTCAGCAACGATCAGAAGCGATTCTTGTCGTTGGCAGCGATCCTAGGCGCTTTTGTTGGTGCGAAGTTGCCGTTCTTGATCGAGAGCGATTGGGGAGGTTTGAGTCCCTGGATGCATTGGCTCAGCGATGGCAAGACGGTTTTGGGTGGGATTTTCGGAGGGTACCTCGCCGTTGAAGCCACCAAAGTTTGGGTTGGTATAGGCCAGCGTACTGGGGACGCATTTGCTCTCCCGATTGCAGCGGGCCTGAGCATCGGACGTATCGGATGCTTTGTTGGAGGGTGCTGTTACGGCACGCCAACGGACCTGCCATGGGGATCAACTTTCCAGACCGCCCCTGACCGAGGAACGGTCTTTAGGCATCCGGTTCAGCTCTACGAAACTCTATTCCACTCTCTGGCTATCCTTGCCCTGGTGATTCTTCAACGACTTGGTTGGTTTACAGGACAGCGGCTCAAGTTTTACTTATTGAGCTACTTGATATTTCGTTTTGTAACCGAGTGGATTCGCCCTGAGGCGATCGTATTTGCGGATCTTACTGCTTATCAAATCGCGTGCCTGGGTCTTGGCAGTTTGCTCATTGTTCAGTTTCTAGCGCATTGGAAATTGAAATCGAAAGGGCTTTCGACTCCCGAAAACTAGGACTTATCCAGTTTTGTATTCTCGATCACCGGTTTTGCACTGGGTTTGCTGGGTAGTCCGAAGATATGATTGTTTCCGTTCGAGATGATCAGCGTGTTGCCTTGTTCTGTAAACGATAGGCACTCAATGGGTGAATCCGCCTCGCTAGTCGCATCGAAGATTCGATTATCGATTCGCCAGAAAGGGGACACTTGGTAGACGACCACGTTGCCACCTTGATCTCCGGTAACGATGATGCCTCCTTGCTGGTTAGGAAGTACCTCGGTGACCGAGGCACCAACATCCCAATCAAAGGGAGGGACTTGTTGAGATTGGATTGGGTTTCCGAAGTGAATAAATCGGACTTTACGGCTGGATTTACCGTCTTTCTGATCCTGGTTTTCGTATTGAATCGCGATATACCGGATCCTCTGACTGCTAAATTGCTTCGGATCGCTTGGATTTGCTTTAAGGCGATCGACCAGTACTTCGTCGAAGAACCACAGTCCCAGGATTTCCGAGGGCTCGATCTTTCGGACTCCTTCAGAAGTCGTTAGCAGAGTGTCTGTGCCGGCTCGGTGATAGCCAATCGTGCCATCTTTCAGGATATATGCAAATTCAAGGGGATCGTTGGGATGATCCGAGGAACGATTTTTATCCCAAGCGAAATGCGTGACGGAGGATTGATTGGCTAGGACATGATCCATTGTCACCAAGGAGAAACCGTCCGTGTTTGGATCCTTTATGACTTTGTGCAGATGGAGTCCGGAATCGTCGACCGTCGAAAGGATCGAACCATCAGGGGATAATTCGAAAGAGTTCAGATTGTTGAGAGTCTTTTCAAGCCGGAACCACGATGTCGAATTGTCGATTTGTTTGGAAAGGAAAAGGATGCAGGACGGATAGTGCAGGAGCGTCAATCGGGCTTTTGCATCACCGGTGACATGAAGTGGTTGGTGATAGCTGACGTTGGAATTTTTGTTTCGGGATATCCGATTCGAGCCAGCAAGCTTGAAAAACTTCTCAGCTTGGTCCCGGAATCGCAATTGTTCTTCCGAAAGGCTTGAATCCAGCTTCCAATCAGCCTTTGTATTGCTCGAGAAAATGGCGTGGACTGTCGGTTCATTGGCTGAGAGTCCGGTTAGCAATTTGGATATATCCACCAACTCGATAAAAAGATCATCTGACCAGGTACCATCGGCTTTGCTGGAATTGGCGATCCCCATGAGCACCTTCTCTGGATGGGAGACGATTCGACCGAGGATCTTTTTGATTTGCTGGTCTGGCTGAATGATGTCCGGGGAGTCTTGGCCAATGGTCGCCGACAGCATGCCAGTTGCTGGATCGAGATCGTATTTACGAATCTTACAGGATCGATCCAAAACGTAGAGCCTTAGGCCGTCGCGACTCCAGCAACCGGCTACTGGTGCGGAGTCAAAAAGTGCCATTCGGTTGTCTTCCTTGGAAAGCCACTTTGCAGTTTCATTCGATCCGGGCTGATCGAAGGGTACACTTCCGATCCAACAAGTTCCTTCGGCGATCCCCTCGGCTTGAAAGAACGCATGCAATGGATATTGGGGATTTCTCACGCAGAAGTGAACTGCACACTTGGCCATTTGGCTTGTGATCTGCGAAGTGGCTTGCCGTTCGATTGTTGCGAATGTTTCAGTATTTCCAAATACGAATCGCTGATTATCCAGAGTGCTGAGTCGATCTAGACTGTATTTGGACTGAAAGACGACACGATCGATCATCTGCTTGTTTTTCAGATCCCACAAGCAGATTTCCTTGAACTCAATAGCATCGGCGCGTTCCTTGGTGTCCCGAGGCAGGAAATACACTCCGTAGGCACCGGGGATATTCGCCAAACTCAAGGCAAAGTCCCCTTCAGGACTGAATGTGAAATTCTGAATCTCTGCGTAGGGTGAGTGTCCCCAATACTGAAATCCATGAGGACTCTGAATTTGAATGATATCTTTGTCGGGAATTAATTCCTTCATTCCTGGGAATAGTTGGAGTCTCATGGTTGACGCAGTGGAATTCAAGCCAAGCCTGCCGCCAACCTTTGAGCTTTCATTCGACTTGGTTGCGTACAGAGCCGCAGCGCCATAGCTATCTACAGCTAGAACCTCACCTTGATCTTCAGCAGAAAACAGCCAATTGGCCGTGGTTTCCAGGAACGCTGCGGGACCAAAGGGCACCTCCATAGAAATCCTTTTCCGATTTAACTGCTCCTGAACATCCAGTCGAAAGGCCTTCAATTGCGAGTTCACAAGGACCACTTCCCCGGATCTACCGAACCCAGTGAAAAGAATGCCGTTGTTCCCTTTGTCCTGATTGATGGGACCTCCGGTCAACGCATGAAGGTGCGTAATGGTAGGGACGTACTCAGATCCGCGCTTGAGGTTTTGGTTTGATAAACTCCATACCTGAACAGCTTGCTCTTCGTTGGCGCGGGTAATTATCCGTCGATTATTCGCACCCGAGGTGGGGGCAGATTCCACCAAAATCTCTTTGATGATATGCAAGTGCTTGCGAGGAAGTGGGTATTGATCGACCAATCTCCAAAGGTTTGAAGAGATCTCGCCGTTTTTTGGTTCAGGCTGGATCCGAGCTTGAATCAAATTTCCGTCCCCTTGTCCGACGACGAAATGCAAAGAAGCTATCATCTCTGCAAACAACTCGTCGGCGGTCTTGCTGAGCCTCTCCCCATTTGGCTTCTCAATGAAATCCTTCAGCTTAGAAGGATCGAATCCAGATATCTGCTCTGGCAGTTCCTCGTCGAGAATCGCAAATTGAATAATGTCATCTGCGAGTGGGACCGTAACCTGAACGAATGTAGGTAGACCTGTATCTGTTTGATTGATGAAAGGAGCGATCAACTGAAGATGATAGCTCCCGCTGTTTTCGATCAAAGCGAGTATCAAGTCATCTGTCAACCAACGAATCTGGATGGCTTTTTGATTGGTAGGGACCCCGTTTCCTATCGAATCGGTTTGATTCTTCGTAAACCAAATATAACCGGGCTGGGCTGAGGCGATGTGCCGGGAGACTGGACTGAGTGCAAGCTGTTGTCCGGCTTGCTTGATGTTGATCCCATAGGGCTTGGTAGTTCGATTGTCTAAATCGATTAAGAGCACTGGGTTTTCTGGACGGTCCAAAACCAAGAAGATTTGGTTCTGTTTTCGAGACGGTACCACACGTCTAACAGCGGCTAGTCCATCCCAGGAGACCTCTGATTTCGCCTGATCCCAAATCAGTACTGGCTCTTGTTCGTTTGCTCCGACTCGATAGATTTTTCCTTCCGGAGTTGCGGCAACTAGCGAATCATCTTT
>JBJTAQ010000036.1:0-6484 GCA_046090945.1 Pirellula sp. | reverse complement strand
ACTAGCGAATCATCTTTTGGATCTATGGCAAAGGCGACCTTGTCGGCCGAAACGTCAGCTGGTAGATCTGCGAGTTTACGTAGGTCGACGCCGTTGAGGTCGCGATTTGCTAATAGTGCAACTCGGCTATTGGCCCAGTTGTCGATATTGGGCAGGTTGCTGATCAACCTATTAGCCTTGGAATACTTGCTATCAGGATCCTCGGCTTTCTTCTTGGCACCCTCGGTCCAGCTCTCCAGATCCTGGTTGATACCACCTAGCAGATCGTCGGCACCACTGGGATTTGCTTCATTGATCCGAGAACGAGCTAGGCCCAGTTGAGATGCGATCTCGGTCAATTGAGTCTTGGCCAGTTGCTCCTCGGCCTTCTGCCGAGCCTGGATTGCAAGATCCTTTGCCTTCTCTTCTTCCTTGCGTGCATCGTTCGCAATTCTTGCATTATTCTCCGCATCCATGCGGGCCGTGGCCTCATCCTCTTGAGCCTTCTTGGCGATTCCCTCGGCTGTTCTAGCTTCTCCCTCGGCCTTTCTAGCTTCTCCCTCGGCCTTTCTAGCCGCCACCTCTGCGATTCGAGCATCATCAGCACTCTTGACAGCTCTTTGACGAGCATTTTCAGCGTCAAGCCACAGATACCCGACGATTCCAGACCCTGCTAGCAATGAGGCAACGAACAATCGCGAAAGCCACCAGAGCCGTTTGGCTCGTTGTTTAACCGCCGTCTGAGCTTGTTCGGCTCGCAGATACAACTGATCCTCGTGATGCTCAGTTCGGTCCAGGGTCTGCAGCGCTAGATCGTAATCCCCTTTTTCAAAAGCGCATTGTCCGTAAGCGAGTCGAACTTGTTTGAGTTCCTCGGGAGCCTCAGGGTTATTATCCCACAGTTCGACGGCGTCTTTGAAGCCGTACATGGAGCGCGTGAATCGATCATAGTCCCCTTGTGCTTGAGCCTCTTTTGCAAGCACCTTGGCTCGTTCGGTAAGCTCCTGACTGCTTTTGATATTGGCTCGCTCCTTCTGGATTGCATGAATCGCATCTTGCAAATCTTCGACTCTATCGTATCTATCCGAAGGATTGGTGGCCAATGCCTTTAGGGCCACAGCGACCATCGGGTCCTTGCAGTCGGTAGGCTGAATCAGATTGTTTTGGGCTGCTTTGGCCAAACCGCTTTGGCCCATCTTGGCCGCAGGGTCTTTTGGTAATCGAGGGTGATGTCCGGTGACGATCAGAAATAGCACGCCCCCCAAGAGGTAGATATCGCTACACTTGCCGATCTTGTCCCTCTCTCCTCGAGACACCTCGGGACTGATCCACTGCCAAGTCCCGGCGCAACGGATCGATTCGGGTCGCTTGAGGTTGCTGGCAACTCCCCAGTCAACCGCGTAGACCTCGCCATATTCCCCAAGCTGAACGTTGTCGGGTTTGATATCCATATGGATGATGTTTTTGCTGTGGGCAAACCCGATCGCATCGCAGAGCTTGTCGAAGATTTCGAGATTCTCGTCGATCGTATTTTCGCGAATCTTCTTTTCCCAAGGAATCCCTTGGATGTACTTCATCGAATAAAAAAACGTTCCGTCGGGAGTGCGGCCCAATTCGTAAATAGGGGTGATATTCGGATGCTCTAACTGAGCCGTGATCTCCGCTTCATAAAAAAACTGCTTCGAAAAAGCTTCGGTCTGCTTGTCCTTGCGGATGACCTTGAGCGCCACCGAGCGATTGACCGAGTTTTGGGTCGCCAAGTAGACCAGACCCATCCCCCCTTTGCCCAAAACGTTTAGATCCAGCTTGCCCGTTTTCGGGTCCATTTTTTTGTTGATTTGGTAGTCGGACGAGACATCGTTCCAATCGATCGTGTACGAGATCTTGCGCTCAGTTACCCGGTCGAGAAACGCATCGGATGCCTTGGCCCGCTCGGCTTGCAAGTACTGGCGTGAATCCCCTACCGATTTAAAATTCGACTTACCCGTTTGGGGTACTGACGGACCAGTCTTGCTGCTGTTGGCGTTACTGGGAACCTCTGAACCACTCTTGGATTCCGAAGCCGAGTCGCTCAAATCCATCGTCTGATCGTAGGATGACTTGCCTGCAACACTCGACGAATCCGATTGGGACCCTTGCTGGGAATCGCTCAGGAGCATCGTTGCATCGGGTGCCCCAGGGGCATTTCCTGGATGAGTCCCTAAGTTCTGCGAAGTGTATTCACTCAGATCCATGGTCTGATCGTTGGGACTGAGTTCCGCCCCTAGGACCCTCGTCTCACCAACAGGCTCTGGCAACTGATTGCCACCAAAAACCGTACCACCGAAAGGGTTCATCGATGGCGAGAGAATTCGCGTTCCATCGGCATTCCCCTGTGCTTGCTCTCCCCCTTGGGCCTGCTCTCCAAGGTCCATCGTCTGATCGCCAGAGGCTTCTAGGTCTATGGTCCCGGACCCCAACGACGGAGAGGACGGCGTCAAGTCCATCGTCTGATCAAGTTCCGAGATCTCGATCGAAGTGACCTCTGGGATGGTCGATCCATTACGAGAGGTAGATTCCTGATCGGCAGGAGCCTCCGATGCCATAGCGTCTAAGTCGACGGTAACATCGGGCTGCTGTTCGTTCTCGGGGGCGTTGTTTTGAGGTTTGTCGTTGTCTTTGCTCATGATATGCCGTTATTCGGAAGCCGGCGAATTACTAGGACCGGCGTTGCTCGAACGGGTGGTTTGCGTAGCCAGCTTGCGCATCCTGCGAGCTTGGACCGAAAAATCGACTTCGGATTCCTGAGTCTGCTCGATCTTGCGAGCTAACCACAACGACCCAAGCGCGAGGCTCCAGGCCTGTGTCGAATCCTTGGGGTTCAAGTATAATGACTGATCGTTAGGATTCGAAGGTTTTTCATTATTTTCTTTGATAGAGCCGCCTTCAGAGCTATCTTCCGGGGGATTTTCCGAAGAATCCTTGCTTGGCAAATCAGAGTCCTTAGGGGAGCCAGGGCTATCGTTCTGATTTTCTACACCGATCGTGAATTCATCGACCAGTTGTTCAGTGCCATCGGATGTCTCGATGATGATCTCGTATCGACCTTGACGTGTATTGGGCTGCAGTCGCAGGTACTCTCTGATCTTGCGAATATCAGAAGGCGAGAGTGAATCGGCTCCGCTGACAAGGTCCTCAGGGATCACGATCTCCTCGTTCTTCGAGGACTGTGTTTGATTCTTGTCTTTGATCCTATCGTCCTGTTCCGCATCCAAATCACCTTGGACTTCGTTCACGATATTCACAACGAGTCTCTTGACAACGATACGAGACTTTCGGTCTTGGTAAGGTTGATCTTCGTACTCGGCAGACTCTGTCTGAACGTTGATGATTTCCGCAGCCGTGTAAGGCTCCGGCTGACGGAAAGTTGGGATCTCGGTATCGGGCGGCGGGGGCATCGGCAAGCCATTCTCGGAACCCTCCGAAATCACGTCTGGAACTCGATGGGTCTGGACGGCAAGGTCATAAAATCCGGTCGATGTCGATGCGGGACTATTCGGCGGAGTGAAATTGCTCAGCCCAGCCGGTTGTTCCTTTTGGAAGATAAAGAAATCATCCGAGCGTCGGATCACCACATCGGTCGGTAGCTCTTGAACGCTGTTGAGGAACTCGCCGTCAAAAGGAGTTGATCGCTCAAGATATCCGACGCGACCCATGGCCTGGGGTTTCGATCCAACCGGAGCACTGTTCTGAGCATCGCGTTGGTAGATATCTCCTTGGCTGCCGAATCCCTCCAACTTGCCATCGGCATAACCGATGTATAAATCGAAACCGCTTTCACCTGCCGATCCAAAGTGAGTCGCTACCCCTTGCAGGATCCGTTTCGTGGGTCCTGGCGAAACGGGAACTTCGGGTAGATTCGATTCCGAGAAGACGTTTCGGGAAACAATCCGAGTAGTGAACAATCCCCCGGCAGGATTTGGCTTTTCGAGTGCATCGAAGACCCTGGCTTTCAAATCGATGTCGTTGATCAATTGAACTTGGAGCACTCCGTTTTCAAGGTAATTGCTTTGAAGCCTCGCATTGTTGTCTAGGACTACTTTTGAACCGCTGACGAGCACTACGCCACCGGCTTGATCGCTGGTGCTATTGGAAATCACAGCATCCTTGACAATCAGATTTCCACTGCGGGTTTCGACATAGATCCCCGGACTGTCGGTCGGTCCTTGGCCTGACGTGTAACTACCTGCGATAACCGACTCGACCGACAGTTCCTTGCTGTTAACCAGGTAGAGTGAATATCCGAGATTTTGATACCTCTCAGCAAACCGGTACTGCGCTCGCAGAGCGTCTTTGGTGCTTTCGGATACCGTTCGCAAAGCATCGATGAAATCATCCCCTTGGTCGCTGGCCTGAAGATTCAATTGCTGCCAAGAGCTGAGCAATTCATTGCTCGCAGTCCAAGCAGTCAGGTTGTTGACCGTCGTATCGTGTAGATGAGCAAACGTGGCAGATCTGAGTATCAAAGAGTCCGACTCAAGCTTGGCATTCGTGTTGAGTTCTGCGATTGCCCCCCGCTGACTTTCTATATCGATATCTCCGGTGGCGCGGACACTGGCTCCGATTAAAACGCTATCCTTGGCAGCTAGTAGGACATCTCCCGATTTAGAGACGATGTCCCCACGGAGGAGGATGATACCGGAGTTGACAGTTACCAGAACTACATCACCGCCCCCTTGGGCATCGATCCCGGGGTCTCCTAGCAAACCGGGTTCTATGACGATGTCCCCTGCAAGACTGCGAAGTGCGATCCTACCGCCGTTGGTTGTCGTCAGATCCTCGATCGAAACAATACGTTCGGACTCCGACGAGTTGAAATGCACTTGATCTACGTCAACCATGACCGACTTAATCGTCACGCCATCGAGTTCGGTGATGGTGATCCTCTCTGCGGCGAGTGCTGCTAGGTAATCGACTTGGGTAAATATCTCTCCAATTTCCGAACCGGCTTTCATGGCCAAGACGCTTCGGGTTGCGACGTTGATCGTTGGAACCGGGGATCCATTGAGAATATCCCCTTGAGCATCTAAATAAACACCAGCCGTCTCGGCGCGAATCGTACCCAAGACAATGTCTTGGCCTGCTTTGACCCACATATTCGAACCAGCCAAAGTCAGGGCTTCGATCGCGACATCATTTTGCGATTCCAGGTAAAGAGTCCCTAAATTGGGGGGCCCTCCGATTCGGATTCTATCTCCTAAAACCAAGGAGTCTTTGGTCAGTATCGTGATATCCCCAAACTCGGTTTGAACCAGAGCGTTCAGGATTACCGTGCCGCTATGGATGGTCTGCAGCAAGATATCTCCTGCGACAGCCGAGAGAATTCCATGCTGGCCGTTGCGTCCCTGATTGATCCGAATATCGCCAGCGAGGCTCTGCACTTTGATGGGGCCGTCGATGGTGGTCGACAAATCCTCGATAGTCTGTCGTTGATCCGACTCGGTCGAATTAAAGTGGACTTGATTACCTCCGACCAAAGAAACCGAGTCAACGGTCAACCCATCCGATTCTCGCACGTAGATGCCGTTGGCAGATCGGGCCGCCAGCACATCGATCTTCGTCCCGATCGCATTTCGATTGACGTCCGAACTTGCTGCCAAATCCGATGCACCAATCTTACCTCCGGCACTGATCCCTAGAGCCTTCGCTGAAATATGGATCGCATCGGCACTAGGACTGTCAACCAGCACATCCTTGGTCGCATCGAGATACACACTTGCAGTACCCGTCTGAACGCTGCCGAGACGTATCGATGCATCGGAAACGACTTGCAACTGGACGTTTTGGGTGTTCAGAGACTCAATCGTCACATCCTTGAGCGAGGTCAGGTAAATATTTCCCGGGCCGCTTGTCCTGAGATGATCCGTTACTCGAAGTGCATCGACTGAATTGATGGTGATATCGCCAGTTCCCGAACGCAACTCGGCCTGGGTGATCACCGTGCCGCTTGAAAGGGTTTGCAGAAGAATGTCGCCACTGCCATCGGCATGGACACCAAAGCCTCCATCCGTCCCGCTCCTGATGAGTATGTCTCCGGATACACTCTGAAGCTTGACCGGGCCATTACTCGTTGTAACAAGATCTTCAAGCGACGCCGATCGATCGCTCAGTGACGAATTGAAATGAACTTGGTTGACTCCCACCGAAACCTTGTCGACCGTTACTCCATCGGATTCCTGAATATATATTCCTGTTGCTGATTGGGCAGCAAGCATATCGACTCGGGTCACAATGGCATTGCGATTTGAATCAACGAAATTGCTCTGATCAGAATCACCAATCTTACCGCCCGCCTTCATCGCAAGAGCCGAAGCAGTCACATGCACCGTATTGGCGAACGGATTCAAATCGATAATGTTTCCTGCCGCTTCGAGATAGACGACGCCTGTACGAACATCTAAACTCCCGAGACTGATTGTTCCTCCCGAAATAACCGCGATGTGGTTGTTTGCCTCAAGGTTCTCGC
>JBJTAQ010000035.1:0-3060 GCA_046090945.1 Pirellula sp. | reverse complement strand
CCGAACAACCAGCCAAATACTCGATCGGTCTGCCTAAGTCCCTACCCCACTGGGAAATCCCCCTCCCTTTCGCCTACGAATCGACCGGCAGCGAATGCCGTTTCACCAACCGCAAAGAATCCGACTCCCGCAGCCGTCCCGTTTTCACTTTCCACCGACCCGAAGAACTCGTCCGTCTGGCCAACCTCGATAAACAAGTCCGTACGCGTCTCAAAGAATTGCCACCCCTGAACACAAGCAACCTGTGGCGCGTTCAAATCGAAAGTATCCAAAACCTCGAAGCCTCTCTCGCGCTCAATAAACCCCGCGCCTTAATCCAAATGGCTACCGGCAGTGGAAAAACCTACACGGCCGTGAACTTCTGCTATCGACTGATCAAATACGCCGATGCAAAACGAATCTTGTTCCTTGTCGATCGCAACAACCTTGGCAAACAAACACTCAACGAGTTCCAGCAGTTCGTCAGCCCCATCAATGGATACAAATTCACCGAAGAGTACGCCGTTCAGCACCTAAAGAAAAACACCTTCGCCCCAGCAGCCAAAGTCTGCATCACCACCATCCAACGCCTCTACTCGATGCTCAAAGGCGAAGAGGACTTTCTCGAAGAAAACGAGGAAGACTCACTCTTCGAAACCGAGAATCCACTGGTTAAAGAACCATTGCCGGTCATCTACAACCCAAAGATCCCTATCGAGATGTTCGACTTCATCGTCGTCGATGAGTGCCATCGAAGTATCTACAACATCTGGCGACAAGTCCTCGAATACTTTGACGCCTCCTTGATCGGACTGACGGCCACGCCGACCAAACAAACGATCGGGTTCTTCGGCGGAAATTTGGTCCAAGACTATGCCCACGAACAAGCCGTCGTCGATGGCGTCAACGTCGGCTACGATGTCTACCGTATCGAAACGCAAATCACCAAAGAGGGTGCAAAACTCGCTCGTGAACCTGGCGTCTTTGTGCCCCACCGGGACCGCCGCACCAAAGGGAAAAAGTACAAAGAACTCGACGACGATCTGACTTATACCGCCAACCAACTCGACCGTGACGTCGTGGCCGAAAACCAAATCCGGCTCGTGGTTCGCACGTTCAAAGAGAAACTGCCCGAGATCTTCCCGGGACGCACCGAGGTTCCCAAGACACTGGTTTTCGCCAAAACAGATCTGCACGCCGAGGACATCGTCCGGATCATCCGAGAGGAGTTTGGCAAGGGGAACGATTTCTGCCAGAAGATCACTTCGAAAAGCACCGGCAAGAAGCCGGATGAACTGCTTGCAGAGTTCCGAAACGCCTACTTCCCACGCGTTGCAGTCACCGTGGACATGATCGCCACAGGGACCGATGTCAAACCGCTCGAATGCTTGGTCTTCATGCGCAACATCCGCTCGCTCGGTTACTTTGAACAGATGAAGGGCCGTGGCTGCCGCGTTGTCGATCCGGATGTCCTCCAAGGTGTTACGCCCGATGCCAAGCATAAAACCCACTTTGTCATCGTCGATGCGGTGGGTGTGTGCGAAGACGAAAAGTCGGCCACCAAGCCCATGGATCGCAAGCCTTCGGTTCCGCTCGACAGGATTCTCCAATTGGTCGCCGCCGGTGCGGTCAATGACGATGTCGTTTCGACCCTCGCATCGAGGCTGGCTCGTTTGGATCAGCAAGTTGATCCGCCCACAGCGACTGCCGTATGCGAAGCATCCGGTGGCAAATCCCTCTCGGAGCTCAGCGCAGATCTGCTGCAAAGCATCGATCCAGATACCAATACCGAGTTGGCCGCCAGTTCGTTCGGTGTTCCAGAAGACCAAGAGCCGAGCCAAGAGCAGATCGCCCAGGTCGAGCACCAGCAGATGGCAAGTGCACTGAAGGCGTTTCACAACCCGGCTTTGCGCGAGGCGATTTTGTCGGCCAAGCGTTCGCTGGAACAAGTCATCGATGAGCAGACTCCCGATCAATTGATCCGCGCGGGATTCAGCGCCGAGGCTTTGGAAAAAGCCAAGTCGATGGTCAGCAGTTTTCGCAAGTTCATCGAAGAGAACAAAGACGAGATCGAAGCCTTGCAAGTCCTTTATAGCGTCCCTTATCGAGCCGCATTGAAATTCCGGCAGGTCAAGGACCTCGCCTCGAAGCTCAATCAGCCTCCGTTTTATGTCGATCCAAGCCGGCCCGATTCCTTGGTGAGACTTTGGCAAGCGTTTGAAGTGGTCGAGCCGGAGAGGGTGAAAGGCAAAGGTGGTAAGCAGCTTGTCGATGTGATCGCCATGGTGCGCCATGCGATTCATCCCGAGACGCTGCTGATGCCTGTGGGGGTGACCGTCGAGGAGCGGTATCGGCAGTGGATTACGGACAAGGAGCAGGCGGGAGTGACGTTCAGTGCCGACCAGCGCCGTTGGCTTGATGCCATCAAGGACCACATCGCCAGCAGTTTGGCCATCGAGCAAGACGACCTCGAGGAGGTACCTTTCAACACGATTGGTGGTTTGGGGAGAGCTTATGAGCTCTTTGGGGACAAGTTGCTTGCGATTCTTGAGGAACTGAACATGAGGCTGGCAGCATGAGTGAGGAAATACAACTGCCGGATTCGTGGAAAGTCGTTCCACTAGCAA
Source organism: Pirellula sp. (assembly GCA_046090945.1). GTDB lineage: Bacteria > Planctomycetota > Planctomycetia > Pirellulales > Pirellulaceae > JBKCUI01. The sequence continues at coordinate 454 of JBJTAQ010000035.1, read as the reverse complement.
TCGCAGCGTCGATTAATCCTCAAAAGGTTCGGAATTTAACGAGTGCATCTCAATCGGCGCATTTCGTTCCCATGGCATGTGTCCGGGAGAATTTCGGTGGTATCGACGTATCTACGATACGCCCACTGAGCGAGGTCGCCAAAGGGTACACCGCATTTCAAGAACGAGATGTTCTCTTCGCGAAGATCACTCCATGCATGGAAAACGGCAAAATAGCTGTAGTCCCTCCGCTCGAACACGGAATTGGATTCGGGTCTACGGAGTTTCATGTTATTCGTGCTACCGAAGTCACAACACCGAGCTGGATCGCGCATTTCCTGTCGCAGAAGTCCAAACGTCGTAATGCGCAACGATCCATGACTGGCAGCGCGGGTCAGCTTCGAGTACCTGCATTGTGGCTACATGAACAACAGCTACCGTTACCGCCCCTTAACGAGCAGCGTCGCATCGTGTC